>NZ_JAPCIZ010000002.1:0-159409 GCF_027707725.1 Aeromonas sp. QDB25
TCAATTTGGCGTTCGCGAAACTCGGGGCTGAAGCGCTCGAGCAGGCGGATCTGCTCGTCATTGAGCTCAATCGTCTGTTCCCTGTGGGTTTTCTCGAGGCGCAACAAGCGGTCATGCTTGGAGAGCAAGTCGTGACGTTGCCACACGCCACGCACACCGCCCGCACTGACGTTGATGCCTTGCAGAGCCAGTTCTTGCGCGACCCGCAGCGGGCCATGGGTTGGTCTGGTGAGAGAGTAATCGAGGATAGCCTGTTCAATCTCGGGAGCGACCCGGTTGGGATGCGCCCCTTTACAGCCGGGTAGTTTGTCGAGCAAGCCCTCGGCGCCATAGGTCTGATAGTTACGGCGAATTTCGTAGAACTGCTGACGGCTGTAGCCGATGAGCTTGCAGGCTTTGCTGACGTTATTGAGCTCTTTGGCGAGCTCTAGCAGACTGAGTTTACGACGTGCTACTTTCTCGTTGGTGGTCATACGGTGACTCAGGATAACACGGTAGGGGTACCGTTTTGTTATCCGGTTTGAAGCCGTATGACCACTCCCTTTTGTGGGCAACTGTCAGGTGAATACCATCTCCATACATTCAGAGGTGAAAAGACGCCATAAGGCGTCTTTCTTATTGCTGGTTGTTAGAGCAAACCGGTTAGGCGATCTCCCCCTCCCCGCAACCCACCCAGATCGGGGTGATGGAGGTGATATGAGCCGACCCATCCAGGGATTGGAAGATCTGCACCATGGCTTCCCCGTGGAGCGGGTTGGGCAGCGGCACCGTGGTTTTGCATTTGAAACGGTAACTGGTGCGCCTGCTATCACTTGGAGGGATTTTGAAGAAGTGTTTGATGCTGGACACAGTGGCACTTACCTTTCTGGGCATAACACTCGTGGATGGCCTTCAGAGGCTATGCAGCAAAGCCTTTCCCCTGCCCGGAGAAACCACAGCCTGCCGCCTTGTGTGGATGCGATAGATGAGGCTCTGCCTATCGACTCGGGCACTTACCATGACAACGTTGGCAACAGGGCCTCTATCCCCTTCGCCAGGAGCAAAATTTTCTCGCAAACGATTGGAAAAAGAAAAGGCGCCTCAAGGGCGCCTTTTTGACAGTTTTGCGTGATCTCAGGGAGAGGCGTTAACCGCTTATTCCCATTCGATAGTGGCAGGCGGCTTGCCGGAGACGTCGTACACCACGCGGGAGATGCCGTTGATCTCGTTGATGATGCGGTTCGACACGTGGCCGAGGAAGTCGTACGGCAGGTGAGCCCAGTGGGCGGTCATGAAGTCGATGGTCTCGACGGCGCGAAGCGCAATGACCCAGTCGTACTTGCGGCCATCGCCCATGACGCCGACGGAGCGCACCGGCAGGAAGACGGCGAACGCCTGGCTGACCTGGTTGTAGAGGTCGGCCTTGCGCAGCTCTTCGATGAAGATGGCGTCAGCCTTGCGCAGCAGGTCGCAGTACTCTTTCTTCACTTCGCCAAGCACGCGCACGCCCAGGCCCGGACCCGGGAAGGGGTGACGGTAGAGCATGTCGTAGGGCAGGCCGAGTTCGAGGCCGACACGGCGCACTTCGTCCTTGAACAGCTCGCGCAGCGGCTCCACCAGCCCCATCTTCATCTCTTCCGGCAGGCCGCCGACGTTGTGGTGGGACTTGATGACGTGAGCCTTGCCGGTCTTGCTGGCAGCGGATTCGATGACGTCCGGGTAGATGGTGCCCTGGGCCAGCCACTTGGCGTTCTTGAGCTTCTTGGACTCGTCGTCGAACACTTCGACGAAGACGCGGCCGATGGTCTTGCGCTTGGCTTCCGGCTCGTCGATACCCGCGAGAGCGGAGAGGAAGCGCTCTTCGGCGTCGACCTTGATGATGTTCAGGCCGAAGTGATCGCCGAACATGTCCATCACCTGCTGGCCTTCGTTCAGGCGCAGCAGGCCGTTGTCGACGAAGACGCAGGTCAGGCGATCGCCGATGGCGCGGTGCACCAGCATGGCGACCACGGAGGAGTCCACGCCGCCGGAGAGGCCCAGGATCACCTCGTCGTCACCCACCTGCTCGCGGATGCGGGCAACGGCGTCGTCGATGATGGTGGCCGGGGTCCAGAGGCACTCGCAGCCGCAGATGTCCTTGACGAAGTGCTCCAGCATACGGGCACCCTGACGGGTGTGGGTCACTTCCGGGTGGAACTGCACGCCGTAGAAGCGCTTGGCCTCGTCGGCCATGGCGGCATGGGGGCAGGTCGCGGTCTGGGCGATGGTGGTGAAGCCGGCCGGGATCTCGGTGACCTTGTCGCCGTGACTCATCCAGACATCCAGCAGGGCATTGCCGTTGTCGGCAATGGCGTCTTCGATGTTGCGCAAGAGGGCGCTGGTCTTGCCGGACTGGCCCAGCACTTCGACCTGGGCATAGCCGAATTCACGCAGGTTGGAGGACTGCACCTTGCCGCCGAGCTGCTCGGACATGGTCTGCATGCCGTAGCAGATGCCGAACACCGGCACACCGGCGTTGAACACGTACTCGGGGGCGCGCGGGCTGCCCGCCTCGGTCACGGATTCCGGGCCGCCGGAGAGGATGATGCCACTCGGGTTGAACTCGCGGATCTGCTCTTCGGTTACGTCCCAGGCCCACAGCTCGCAGTAGACGCCGATTTCACGGACGCGACGGGCGATGAGCTGGGTGTACTGGGAACCGAAATCCAGGATAAGGATACGGTGGGCGTGAATGTCTTTAGTCATTTTATTCCTGCATCAGGCTGATGTTGTCACAAAAAGCACGGGATAAAAAAAGGTGGAAAAACGGGGCGCAGAGCCCCGTTTCATCAGCCCATCCGATAGTTGGGGGCTTCTTTGGTAATGGTCACGTCGTGAACGTGGGACTCTTTCATCCCGGCGCCCGAGATGCGCACGAACTCGGCCTTGGTGCGCATGTCGTCGATGGTCGCGCTGCCGGTCAGACCCATGGAGGAGCGCAGGCCACCCATCTGCTGGTGGATGATCTCTTTGAGGCGGCCCTTGTACGGCACGCGCCCTTCGATCCCTTCCGGCACCAGCTTGTCGGCGGCGTTGTCGGTCTGGAAGTAACGGTCGCTGGAGCCCTTGGACATGGCACCCAGAGAGCCCATGCCGCGGTAGGACTTGAAGGAGCGGCCCTGATAGAGCTCGATCTCGCCCGGCGCCTCTTCGGTACCGGCAAACATGGAGCCCACCATGACGCAGCTTGCGCCCGCGGCGATGGCCTTGGCCACATCGCCGGAGAAGCGGATGCCGCCATCGGCAATCACCGGCACGCCGGTGCCTTCCAGGGCGTCAACGGCGTCGGAGATGGCGGTGATCTGGGGCACGCCCACGCCGGTCACGATACGGGTAGTACAGATGGAGCCCGGGCCGATACCGACCTTGACGGCGTTGACCCCCGCTTCCACCAGCGCCTTGGCGCCCGCGGCAGTGGCGACGTTGCCGCCGATGATCTGCAGGTCAGGATAGGCTTCACGGGTCGCCTTGATGCGATCCAGCACGCCCTGGGAGTGGCCGTGGGAGGAGTCAATCAGCAGCACGTCCACACCGGCTTCCACCAGGGCGGCGACGCGCTCTTCGTTGCCTGCACCGGCACCGACGGCGGCACCGACCCGCAGACGGCCACGCTCGTCTTTGCAGGCGTTGGGCTTGCGCTCGGCTTTCTGGAAGTCCTTCACGGTGATCATGCCCTTGAGCTTGAAGTCGCCGTTGACCACCAGCACCTTCTCGATGCGATGCTTTTGCATCAGGGCCACCACCTCTTCACGAGGGGCCCCTTCACGCACGGTCACCAGACGATCTTTCTGGGTCATGATCTGTTCGACGGTCTGGGAGAGATCGATGACGAAGCGCACGTCACGGCCGGTGATGATGCCCACCAGCTGGTTGCCGTCAGTCACCACGGGGTAACCGGCGAAACCGTTCTTGTGGCTCAGCTCCTTGATCTGGGCGATGGTCATGTCAGGGCGCACGGTAACGGGGTCGCTGACCACGCCGCTCTCGTACTTCTTGACCTTGCGCACTTCGGCAGCCTGCTGCTCGATGGACATGTTCTTGTGAATGAAGCCGATACCGCCTTCCTGGGCCAGTGCGATAGCCAGACGGGCTTCGGTCACTGTGTCCATGGCAGCGGAGATCATCGGGATATTCAGCGTGATCGCAGACGTGAGCTTGGTACGCAGGTCGGCGGTATTGGGGAGAACAGTGGAGTGGGCTGGAACCAACAGTACATCGTCGAAGGTCAGCGCTTCTTTGGCAATCCTGAGCATGGCAATATCTCACCGTTGAGGAGTGGGGGTGTAAAATATTGCCGACAAATTTTACTCATGCATTGGGCAGTGGTAAAGAAGTTTTTTGAATTTTTTATGGCGTAGCCCGATTTAACGCCACCAACAGGGCAAAAAACCAATAAATTCAGCCGTAACCATGCCGTTTTTCCCGACAAGATGATCTTTTTTGCCGTTGAGCCCCTTTCTGCCGCCAGTCTCCCGGAACGACCTTTTTCCACTCACAGCCGTCAGCCAGACCGGCGGTCAGTTCCCCTGATAGCGGCCCGGCTTGTGCCAGTTCATCAGCATGGCGTTCATGGCCAGCGCACTCAGGGTTGACCAGAGCAGCAGGGGAAGCGGCAGGGTGAGCAGAGAGAGCGCAAACACCAGCACATCCAGCACCATCTGGCTCTTTCCCGCATTGATGCCGGTGCGCCGTTGCAGCCAGAGCGTCACCACGCCGGTGCCCCCCACGGAGGCATTGTGGCGCGCCAGAGACAAGACCCCCATGCCGAGGAAGGTTCCCCCCACCAGGGCGGCAAACAGGGGATGGACATAGCTCACCGTCAGCAGCAGCGGCACCGCCTGGGTGGCCGCCGAGAGGGCGACGTTGACGATCAGCGTCTTGAGGGTGAAGGCGCGCCCCATGGTAACGTAGCAGAACACCATGAAGGGCAGGTTCACCAGGAAGAAGAGCACGCCGATGGGCAGGGTGCTGACATGGGCGATCAGCAGGGCGATGCCCGCGATGCCGCCGGTGATCATGCCGGAACACTTGAGCAGATTGAGCCCCACGGCGATAAACATGACCCCGAGCACCATGCCGTAGACATCGTCCTTGAGGGTATGGGCCAGCCCCCTGCCCGCAGCCGCTGGCTGCATGGTCATTTCACCTTCCATATGACTCCTTAGATCCGATGTGATGGTGGCATCCGTTGCCCGACAACCAGGCCGCATTGGGGCTGATGGCGGCGACCCGATCACCTTGCCGTCCCCACCCCCCAATCTTGCGCTCCCCCGCCCCCTAATGTCGCCATCATGGGGATGACAAGGCACAGCAAAAAGAGCGCCAATCAAAACAAGAGTCCGCGATAACATAAATAATCGGATTTAAATTCCGATAAATGCGCAATATGCAGGTCGAATGCACCACTTCCGTGATCGGCCATCACAGTGGCGCAGCATGTTTACCCGAGTCACCGAAAAAGGCCTCGTGCTATCCCCTTCACAGCCCGGTTTTTCGGCAGATCATGTCGATACGATGCCGCTTTTCAGCATGGATGATGCTTGTCATGGGGGAAATCCGGGGGCCAAACGGTGTGTTTCTTCGGGGCGGGCTCCAGGGGCGGATGTGGATATTACGCACCAATAAAGTGCAGTTGCACCAATATAGATCAACCGAGTGGCACGGTTTGCCTTGCACCGCGGTGCAAAGGCGACATGGGCACCGCTTTGCTCACTGCCATGAGCACTGCAATATGCAGAGCATGGAGTGACTCGGGCGGCGGATGCACCACTCTCCTTCCCTCTAGCCCCCTTCCCATGAGCGTGCTGGTCGCGAGTCCACAGGTCTGCCCATTCACCAGCCCCTCCGCAGCCAGAGTCCCATCAGGATGGGGCATCCATTCAGGCAGAGGCAGAGGCAGAGGCAGAGGCAGAAGGCAGAAGGCAGAATAAAAAAGTCGGCCCGAGGGCCGACTCGCTGCACCTTGTGACAGGGCTTCCTTACTTGAGGTATTTGCCGTCCGCGCCCACCTTGCCCGGGCCGTTCAGTACCCAGACCCGCGCCGAATAGGCGGGCACCGCAAAGCTCAGGCTGCCGTTGCTGACGCTCTGGCTCGCACCGGTTACCGCGTCCGTGTAGGTGCCGTTCTTCAGGCCACTCAGGTTTATCTGCTGGGCCGAGTTGGCCGCAAGGCCCACGGCGGCGTAGCTCCCTTGGGCGCTCAGATCACGCACGAAGCTGATGCCGCTCCCCCACTCGTTCACCTGGCTCATGGGCGCTTTTTGCAGGGCGGGCACCGCCTTGCGGATCTGGTTCAGGCGCTTGATGTGCTGATAGAGCGGGTGGCTCGGGGTGGCGGGGTTGTCCAGCACATCTCCGTAGTAGGCACGACCGGTCTGATCCACCGTCATGGTGGCCCCGTCGATGTCCTGGGGCTTACCCGCCTGGAACATCACCTCCTCCCCGTAGTAGAGGGTCGGGATCCCCCGCGCCGTCCAGAGCAGGTTGTAGGTCATGGCCGCATTCCCCTCTTCCCCGCCGTAGCGGTACTTGAAGTCATTGTCCGGCCCCACATCGTGGTTCTGGAAGAAGGTGATGAGCTTGGTGGCATCCCCATAGACCCAGTCCATGGCGAAGATCCCCCCTACCCCGCCAAAGTTCCCCCGGGTGACGTTGTCACGGAAGGTGGAGAAGAGGGAGAAGTCCAGCACCGAGAGGCCGGAATCGCCCCCTGCACGGGGATCGGCCGGGTTCGGCGTGGTGCGGGTGTACCACCAGGGGCGGATCACCGCCGAGGCATTGTCGTTGGCCAGCTCAGAGCCCCAGCCGGTGCCCTTGACCAGGTTTTCGCCAAAGACGAATAGCCCCGGCTTGTGGGCCTGCCAGTCGTGGACATAGGTCAGCAGTTCGTCCCGCTCGATGTGCTTCAAAGTATCGATGCGGATGGCATCAACCCCCATGTCGAGGTACTGACGAATGGCGCCGTTGAGGTAGTCCTTGACGTTCTGGTTGCCGGTGGCGAGATCGATGCAGTCCCCCGCCATGTGCTTGCGCTGCAGGGCAAGCGGGCTCTCCCAGTCACCGCCGGACATGAAACCGTCCAGGTGATACCAGGCGGGATCCAGGGTCTGGGCGTCGATGCCGAAGAAGCGGTTGGGGTTGTAGCCTGCGCTCGGCACGGTGGCGCCGGTCTTGGGGTCCACCAGGGGCTGGGTGCCCGCCGGATCGGACTGGCAGCGGGCCTTGTACCAGTCGGGCGCCGCCGGGTTGTCGTCGTCACAGCGGTTGGCGCTGGCGTAGTCCCCGAGATTGCCCTGATAGGGGCCATTGTTGATGAGTCCCTGGCTCGACCCCGCCGGTACGTAGTATTTGACGGGCAGGCGATCGATCCAGGTCTTGCCGCGCAGACCATACTGGCTCGAGTGGTTGAGCACCACATCCTGGATCACCTTGAGCCCCTTGGCGTGGGCCGCCTGGATGAACTCCCGGTAACCCGCCCCCGGCGACTCCAGACGGGGATCGACCCGGTAGAAGTCGTAGGCATGGTAGCCGTGGTAGTCGAGGCCGGAGCGGTTCTCCACCGGCGGCGTCACCCAGATGGCGGTGAAGCCGAGATCCTTGATGTAGTCGAGCTTGGCGATCAACCCCTTGAAGTCGCCACGCCACTGGGGATCCCCCGCCTTGTAGCGATCCCGGTTGTAGTAGTTGTTGCTGGCATCGCCATCATAGAAGCGGGCAGTCAGCAGGAAGTAGATGCTCTCGGCGCGAAAATCGCCGCTCGCCACCCCCTGCTCGCCGATACGGTACTCGAAGCGCTGCTCGCGCTGATTGCCGCTGGCGTCGATGGCAAGGGTGCGGATCACCAGATCGGTGCCGCTCCCCTTGTCACTCGCCAGCAGGGGCTGGCCTGCATAGCGGGCCGATGCCGTGGTGGGCTGGCTGCCGTCCGTGGTGAAATGCACGGCGGGGGCGCTGTCCTGATCGTCGCTCACTCCCAGGGTGATGGACTGACTGTCCACATAACTCCCCGGGGACGGGGTGGCCGTCACCGTGGGGGCCTGCAGATCGGCCCCGGCCAGCGTCTCCACCTCGATGGCCTTGCGCAGGCTGTCAAAGCAGATGCGATAGCTGGTGTTGGCGCTGACCAGATAATCCTGGGCCGGATACGCCTCGGTCCAGTCCCCCTTGTGGTCAATCTTGAAGCGGGGGTTGTTGCTGCCAAAGGCCTGCTCGGTGCAGAAGGTGGTGCCATCCTCGCTGGTCATGGGGGTGAGCCCCCAGTTGTTGGCCGTGCCCCGGAAGTACCAGCTGTCGCTGCTCTGTCCTGCCCCGACCACCACACTCACGCTGCTGCTGCCCTTGGCGCCCTGATCGTCGGTAACCGTGAGGCCATAGGTGAAGGTGCCGGTCTGGGTGGTGTTGACGACGATGCTCTCCGTGGTCTCGCCGCTGCTCCACAGATAGCTCGCGATCTGGCCGTCGGGATCCGTGGAGTCGCTGCCGCTCAAGGTGAGCGACGCCCCCTGGGTCACGTTCACCGTCCCCCCCGGGGTGATGACCGCGAGCGGCGGCTGGTTGTCATCCCCGAGGGGGGTGATGCTGTAGGCCAGGGTCTGATCGTTGACCTGGATGCGCACCGTGCCCACGGCGCTCCAGAAGATGTCGCCGCCACTTTTCTCCAGCACGCCGTCGCCGTTGCTGTCGCCAAAGTTGACGGCCCAGTCGCCAGCCTGATCAAACTTGAGGCGCTGGCTCGCCTTGCCATCCAGGTAGGCTTCCACCTGCCACAGGTGATCCCCTACCAGGGTCATGGGGAGGCTGGCCCAGCCGTTGAAGGTGCCGCGCACGTTGAGCTGCGGCAAGGTGCTGGCAAACCCCGAAGCCTCGCAACTGGCCACCGCCGTCGCGCTCACCGCCTGGGTGCTCGCGTTGATGCGGATCTGGTACGCCGTGTTGGCATTGACCCCGTAGTCGGCCGCCGGGTAGCTCTGCTGCCAGTTGCCGTACCTGTCTATCTTGAAGCGCGGGCCGCCGCTGGCATCCCCGCTCACGAAGCGCTGACAGGTATCAAAATTGACGCCGTCCGTCGACGTCATGGCGGTCGCCGCCCATCCATTCGCGGTGCCCCGGAAGAACCACTCCGCCGCCGTGCTCGGCGCCGTGATCAGGGTTCCCAACAATCCGGCCGCGAGTATCCATCTAGCCATTGATAGTCCTTTATTTTCATTGTTTGTGTGTGATGCCGGTGTGTCCCGGCATTCCCCCATCCGCAACGTCCCGCCTTCAGATGAGCCCGACCAGTCTAGAGTCCCCCATGGCCAATTAATGGCCAACACGCGCAAAATGTGACCACTGTCGACCTCGTCATGGGCTGTATGTGATTGATAGCGCTTTCATTTCCTGGTGCAGAAGTGAGGGGCACCCCCATCGGGGAGAGCAAGATGGCCGCCCTCCGCGACCACCTCGGGCACAGGGTCAGCCCCTGCCTCCTGCACGGCGCCGTTGCCACCGGGGACACTTGCCCCCATGATGCAATCCCCCTTGCCATCTCGGGCAACAGGGCGGTTCATTCAGGGAGAAACGATGAGACCATCGGATTACGGGAGATTGCTCGCGCTGGCAGCCATCTGGGGTGCCAGCTTTTTGTTCATGCGCATCGCGGCGCCGGCGTTCGGCTCGGTCAACACCACCTTCCTGCGGGTCTTCTTCGCCCTCGTCGGGCTCGCCGCCATGCTCCTGCTGCTGCGCACCCCCATGCAGTTTCAGGGCAAGCTCAAATCCATCATGGTGCTTGGCATCATCAACTCCGGCGTCCCCTTCCTGATGTATGCCGTGGCGGCCCTCTGGCTACCCGCAGGGTATTCCGCCATCCTCAACGCCACCACGCCCCTGATGGGCGCCCTCATCGGCTTCTCCTTCTTTCACGAGACGCTGGCCTTGCGAAAGTGGGCCGGGGTCATGCTGGGGCTGGTGGGCATCGGGCTCATCACCACCACCGGGGAGGTCGACCTGAGCGGCCAACTGGCCATCGGGGTGCTGGCCTGCCTCATCGCCACCGCCTGCTATGGCTGCGCCGGCTTCCTGACGAGACGCTGGGTCACCGAGCGGGGAGGCCTGGACGCCAAACTGGTGGCCTTTGGCAGCCAGATAGGTGCCGTCCTCTTCCTGCTTCCCTTCTTCGGCTACACCCTGGCGACCGGCCCCGCCGTCGACTGGGCCCAGCCTGGGGTCTGGGCCAGCGTGCTGGCGGTCGGCTTCCTCTGTACCGCCTTCGCCTATCTGCTCTATTTCAGGCTGATCGCCGACATCAGCCCCCTGCGAAGCCTCACTGTCACCTTCCTCATTCCGCCCTTCGGCATCCTGTGGGGCTATCTGGTGCTGGGGGAAACCCTCACCGGCGGCTTCGTGTTCGGCGGCGCCGTGGTCTGCCTCGCGGTCTGGCTGGTGACCAGCCCCGCCAGAGCCGTCAAGTCGGCCAAGGCACAAGCCTAGGCTCCGCGTCATCTGCCGGGCCCATGGCTCGGCAGATGGGCGCAACTGGGGTAAGATGACCCCCATCGTTTCTCCCGCCCCGGCGGACACCACAGCAGGGCCAGCCTTGAATCACCTCGAACCCGCCAGTCAGAGCAGACAACAGCAGATCTTCACCGTCACCCGCCTCAACAGCGCCGTGCGCATGATCCTGGAGCAGGATCTGGGGCTGGTGTGGCTCACCGGCGAGCTCTCCAACCTGGCGATGCCAAGTTCCGGCCACTGGTACTTCTCCCTCAAGGACATGTCGGCCCAGGTGCGCTGCGCCATGTTCAAGGGCAACAACCGCCGGGTGCCGTTCCGTCCCCAGGATGGCATGCAGGTGCTGGTGCAGGCGCGAGTCTCCCTCTATGAACCCCGGGGCGACTACCAGCTCATCATCGAGTCCATGCAGCCCGCCGGGGATGGCATGCTGGCCCTGCGCTTCGAGGAGCTCAAGCGCCGCCTCGGGGCCGAAGGGCTCTTTGACGAAGGGCGCAAGCGCCCCTTGCCCCGGGAACCCCGCGCCGTCGGGCTGGTCACCTCCGCCACAGGCGCCGCCCTGCACGACATGCTGACGGTGCTTGAACGCCGCGCCCCGGACTTGCCCGTTTTCATCTACCCGACCCAGGTGCAGGGGAGCGCCGCCACCGCCCAGATCGTCTCGGCCATCATGCTTGCCAACCGCCGCGCCGAGGTGGATGTGCTCATCGTCGGACGCGGCGGCGGTTCCCTTGAAGATCTCTGGTGCTTCAACGAAGAGGCGGTGGCACGGGCCATCGCAGGCTCCGCCATCCCCGTGGTGAGCGCCGTAGGACACGAGGTGGACGTCACCATCAGCGACTTTGCCGCCGACCTTCGTGCCCCCACCCCCTCTGCCGCCGCCGAGCTGGTCGCGCCGGACAGGAGCACCCGCGCCCAGCGCCTCGTGCACCTGCGCCAGCGGCTCACCCAGGCCATGAGCCGTCACCAGGTCGCCGCCCGCCATGGCTTCGTCCTGCTGCAGAAGCGGCTCGATCATCAGGATCCCAAGCGACGGCTGGAGCAGCAGTCCCAGCGCCTCGACGAGCTCGACCGCCGCTTGCAGCAGCACCTGCGTGATCGCCTGCACCAGGGGGAGCGGCGCCTGGCGGGCCTCGCCATGCGCCTGCAGGCCAGAAGCCCCGAAAAGCGGCTGGCCATCGGCAAACGTCGTCACCAGCTTGCCGAGGAACGCCTCCATGCCCTCATCGCAAAACGCCAGGATCTCGCCCGCCACCGCCTCGCCATGCTGGGAGCCCGCCTCGACGGCATCAGCCCGCTGGCCACCCTGGGGCGCGGTTACGCCATCGTGCGCACCCCCTCCGGGGAGGTGATCCGCCGCGCATCCCAGGTCAATGCAGGCCAGACCCTGATCACCACCCTCGCAGAGGGAGCGCTGCGGGTACGGGTGGACGAGGTCGACAACCGCTGACAAAAAGCGGGGGCCTGCACCAGGCCCCTGCCTCCTTTCTGTGCTCCGATAGCCCGTTATACCAGGGCATGACCGGCCATCTTGCCCGGGTGGCCGGATGGTTTCTCGCCCCCCTTGATCCCCCCCGGTGGATTGCACCTCAGATACTCGAACAACCCGGCCTGCAAATTCACGTTCCAGAAACGCCCCGCCAGGGTGAGGGCGAGACGCTCGGCCGAGAGCCGTGCCAGCCCGTGTCGCTGCCAGGCCTCAAAGAGCGGCATCAGGTGGGAGACCAGCCCCTGTGGCAATTGCGACAACGCCAGCCATCCGGTATCGAGCCCCCCTCGCAGCAGCCCGTCGAGACGGGCATCGGGATTGGGCCTCATCACCATGCCGGGAGCACGCACGCCCCCCGCCTGCGCCTCATGCCAGGGCGCCAGATCCCGGCCATACATGAGGCCGTGGCCGTGAATGTTGCCCCCCGCCCCTGCGCCGAAGGGCAGGATCTCGGCGCCCCACTTGGCCATCTGGTTGTAGCGGCTCTGCTCGGCATCGATGCGCCGCCAGTGGCTGCAGGAGAGCCGCTCCCAGCCCCCCGCCTCCAGCGTCCGTGCCCCGTCGGCATACATGACTGCCCGCTGCTGGCCATCGGCGGCCCAGCCCAGGGTGCCTTTCTCGTCGGCGCGCGCCAGGTTGGTGCCCGCCATGGAGATGAGTTGATAGAGATCCACCCCGTGCACCCCGCTCGCCATCACATCCGCGATATCCTGGCGCCACACGGCCTCATCCTGCCCCGGCAGACCGAAGATGAGATCCGCCACGATCACCGCCTCGTTGTGGCGGGTCAGCGCCGCCAGCCGGGACAGCAAGGTCTCCCTGTCATCGAAGCGGGCCGCCTGCTGGCGCACGCGGGTATCAAAACTCTGCACGCCGAACGAGAAGCGGTTGAAGCCACCCGCCAGGGCCGTCTGCCACTTCTCGTCATCAAAGCCGTTGAGCCGCCCCTCCAGGGTCAGCTCCGCATCCACGGTCAGGGGAAAACGGCGGATGGCGCTGGCCAGGCGGGCGAGATCGCCCGCCGCCATGTCGGTTGGCGTGCCGCCCCCCACATAGACCGCCGAGAAAGGCCGGCTCTGGACAAGCGGCGTCTCGGCTGCCTGGTGCAGCGACCCGCAGAGTGCCTCCATGTAGCGACTCATGCGCGCCGGATTGGCGCCGTTTTCGAAGAAGTTGCAAAAACTGCAGCGCTTGCGGCAAAACGGGATATGGATATAGAGCGCTCGGGCCTTGGCCTCGCTCTCCTGCTGCCACCAGGCTTGCCAGTCGGCATCGTCCAGCATCAGGGGGGCGGCCCCTCCCCGGCTGGCATGGGCCGACGTCTTGGCGGTGAAGGCGAATTTGAGGGGATCCGGGGTACAAAGCCCCGTCATGGTCGAAGAAAGCAGGAGAGTCGTCACTGGGGTTACCCTGCGTAAATAACACAAATGATAACGAATATCAGTTGCAGGTATTTGTGCTGGATCAAGTCGGGAAGGATTGAGCCGTCACTCTGTCCCCATCAGGGCAGCGCGCGTCAGGCAAGAAAAGCGTGAAACAACAAGGGAAGAGAGCCACTCTCCCACTGGAGAGTTGTGGCACACACAGGATCAGGCGGTTGATTCAAGGCTCCCGATGGGAGCGCCGCGCCGATACCGGCTGACGGGGGTCAGCCATTGCCGATGATGATGGCAACCCGTCGATTTTCCGCTCGCCCGGCAGCGGTCGCGTTGTCGGCGATGGGCGCCTCTTCTCCGCGGCCGCGGATATCCAGGTTCCCCTGTGGCATACCCACCGACACCAGGACATCGGCCACCGACCGTGCCCGCTTGAGGGATAGTTGCTGGTTGTAGGCCTCATCACCGTTGGAGTCGGTATGACCGTCCACCCGGGCCCGGTTCAGTCCTACCTCAATCAGGGCCTTGCCGAGTTTCTCTACCACCTGGCGGGTCTCGGGGTTGAGGGCCCCACATTGTTGGCGAACAGCACCTTGTTGGAGATATCCAGGGTCCATCCCTCGTCGGTCAGGTGAAATCCCTGCTCCTTCAAGGCGGCGATCTGCTCCGCCGTGAGCCCCTGGGGAGGGCTCTGGCACGCCGCCAGCACACTCAGCAACAGTACCACCAGGCCCGCTTTGATCGGGTTCAACATGCGCATTCTTATCATCCTTTCACTATTTCCGGTTTAACTTCACGTGCTCGTTTTTCGTGTTTCTCTCTCCTCCCTGCGTTGTCGTTTGGCTTGATACATGGCGTCGTCTGCCCATTGCAGCAGGGCATCCGCCGTCTTCCCCTGCTCGGGATAGCGGGCAGAGCCGATGCTGATCCCCACCCCGAGATGGCGACCGTCACTCAATACAACGGGGGTGTTCATGGCCTGCTGCACTCGCCCTATCACCTCGCGCACCTCGTCCTCCCCATGGATCGGGGTCAGGAGGATGACGAACTCATCTCCCCCCAGCCGGCAGACCAGATCCAGGGGCCTGAGCTGATGCTGCACCCGCCGCGCCACGGCGATCAGCACTTCGTCGCCGATGCTGTGGCCCAGGTTGTCATTGATCTGCTTGAAACGATCGCAATCCAGATAGAGCAGGGCAAAACCTTCATGCCCCTTGTTGCCTGCCAGGATGGCCTGCACCATGCGAGCCTCGAACAGAGCGCGGTTGGGCAGACCGGTCAGGGGATCATGAGTTGCCTGATGCAGCAGGCTGGCGTTCTCCCGCTTCTGGTGGGCCTGCCAGGCTTCCAGCTCATCGAGCAGCGAATTGAAATCCTCACCCAGCTCGTGCAGCTCGGCGATATTGGCCGCCGGCACCCGCTCCTTGAGAGCCCGCTGGCGGCTGACGTTGTAAGCCACCTCGGTCAGGGCCTTGAGGGGTGCCGTGATGGAGCGCTGCATCCGGCGCGCCACATGGAGTGCCCCGAGAATACTGATGAGCAGGCACACCAGGGTAGCCAGCAAGGTCTGCAATAGGAATCGCAACAGGTACTGGCCGTGACCGACCAGATGCACCCTGGCTATCTCCTTGTGCTCGCGCACCATGGGGAGCGCCACGGGCCCCGGCAGGATCAGGCGGGCCAGGTGCTGCTCCAGGGTGGTCCAGGGGGTAGTGATGTCCCGGCGCCAGCTCGCCAGCACCTGGCCGTCCGGCAGCACTATGCTGGCGCTGGCTATGTCTTCCCGGGAGGTGATGGTCTCCAGGGCATCCAGTGCCGCCTCCTTGTCATGGAAGACCACGGCCGCCTCAGTGGTGTAGCTGATGGCCCGCGCCACCAGCTTGAGGTTGTGATCCGCATAAAGGCGCAGCGCCAGCAGCGCCGTGACGGTCAGAAACAACCCGGCCATGCAGACGGCAGTCAGGGAGATCATCATGTGGGTGCGCCCCAGACTCTGTCGCAGGGTAAGCCGGGGAGTGGCGTGATGGACCGTCATCGCACCTCCTCATCGGCTCGCGCTAGCTTGAGCACGGCCGGGTGCACTCGCACACCGCTGCGGGCCAGCGCATCCAGATTGACCCGAAAACGCACCCTCTCCTCCCCGGCCTGCAGACAGAAGACCGCATCGGCGATGCATTCGCGGCTCTGCTCACTGATGCTGAGGATGGCGTGACCGCGCAGGCGCTCGAACAGGGAGAGGCGCTGTGCCGGTGCCAGCACCCCCAGATAGATGACATCGCAGCGCTGGATCAGCGCCTCATCGCCCATGTCGTAGCGATGCACCTCCACCGGTCGGCCATTGGCCTGCCGTTCGATGGTCAGAAGGGATGACGCATATTCCGTCGGTGCCGTGATGCAGAGCCGAAGTCTGGCGGGCTCGCTGGGCCAGCGGGTGTAACTGAGGATATCGAGCACGGTCTGGCGCACCATGTCACTGCGCGCCTCGGCGGAGGTCGCCGCCACGGTCAGGTTTGCCAGCATCAGCATGCAGCACAGTGGCGCCAGCCACATCAGTAACCGGAGGTAACAAAACATCTGCATGGTGCCCGCGAGAGTGTCAAGGTCGGCGCCGGGGTAACCCGACGCCCATGATGAGAGTGCCTGCATGGCACCGCACCGAGCTTACCAGCCGGGTGGCCAGCCCCCAGAGGCAAGTGGCACGGCTGCGTCACCGGGCGTCGCAGCCGTGCCAGCAAGGCGCTCAATGCCCCAGGCAGACACCGTCCATCGACACTACTTCTTGCCAATCCCATATTCGCGCAGCTTGTTGGCGATGGCGGTATGGGAGACACCGAGCCGCTTGGCCAGTTGGCGGGTGGAGGGGAACGCCGGGTAGAGCCGCTCCAGCAGGCGGCTCTCGAAACGCTTCACCGCCTCGTCGAGCCCCCCTTCGAACCACTCGTCGATGAGCGGCATGGCATCGGCCGCCACCGGCAAGTCCACGTGCTCGGGTCCAATCTCGTCCCCTTCCAGCAGGGTCATGGCCCGATAGAGGCAGTTGCGCAACTGGCGCACGTTGCCGGGCCAGCGGTAGGCGGTGAGGTACTCGGCCATGTTGCGGGTAAAGCGCGGACGCGGGCGCTGCAGTTCGCTGGCAAAGCGCGACACGAACTGCTGGGCCAGGGCCATGATGTCCGCCTTGCGCTCGCGCAGCGGCGGCAGATTGAGGCTAAGCACATTGAGGCGGTAGTAGAGATCTTCGCGAAACTTCCCTTCATGAACCAGATCCAGCAACTGCTTCTGGGTGGTGCAGATGAAGCGCACGTTGACCCTCACCTCCTGCTCGTCACCGACCCGGCGAAACACGCCATCTTGCAGCACCCGCAGGAACTTGGTCTGCAGATGGGGGGACATGTCGCCGATCTCGTCCAGCATCAGGGTGCCGCCGCTGGCCAGCTCCAGCACCCCGCGCTTGCCCTCGGTGTTGTTGCCAAAGGCGCCGGGGGCATAGCCGAACAGCTCGCTCTCGGCCACGTTGTCCGGCATGGCCGCGCAGTTGAGCGCCATGAAGGGGTGGCTGGAGCGCAGGCTGGCGCCGTGGCAGGCCCGGGCCAGCAACTCCTTGCCGGTGCCGGTCTCCCCCACGATGAGCAAGGGAGCGTCCTGCATCGCGAGCTTGGCTGCCTGGGCCAGCACCTCTTTCATCTTCTGGCTCTCGGCCTGGAGGTGCTCAAAGCCCCCCACTTCCACCGCGTGCAGGGCACTGAAGTGCATGCCGACCCGGCGGGCGGATTTGAGCACCACTACGGCGCCGGCCAGAGCCTGCTTGCCCTTCTCTTCGGCCACGAACAGCGGCATCAGATCGCCCAGGTACTCTTCGCCACCGAGGCTCAGCTTGCAGGTCTGGGGCTTGATCTCCCCCGACTCCAGCCAGCGGCCAAACGAGAAGCCCTTGACCAGGGAGGCGATCGCCACGCCGCGCACCTCGTCCGGTGGCAACGCCAGGGTGGTGAGGGCGGCCTGGTTGGCCTGGGTCACCCGCCCCTTGCTGTCGAGGGAGAAGACCAGGTCCGGCAGCGCCTTGAGCAGGGCCTCTATCTCGTGGTGTTCCCGCTCGGAGGGCATGTAGGGGATGGTCTTGACGTCATAGACGCCGGGAATGCGGCGAATTTCCGGCATCAGATGCTGAAAGTCACGGAACTCCAGCTCGGGGAAATTGAGATAGATGATGCCTGAGGTATCGATTTCGATGCCGCGCAGATCGATGTTGTGCTCCACCAGTCGGTCGAGCAATTCCCGGGTCAGGCCCAGACGGTCTTCACAGCTGACTTCAAGACGCATTCGGCACACACTTCCTAGCTAACATTCTGAATAACGGGATAATACAGACTCGATCCCGCCAGTGCGAGCGCTCCCCCATAAAAATGCGGGCCTGCCCCGCTTTCACCGGGCAAGCCCTGTCTGCGTTGGCGCCAGATGGCGGTTACTTCATCAGCCCGTCGGTGCGGGCTGCCATGATGAAGTCGTTGCGATGCAAGCCGCCTATCTTGTGGGTCCACCAGCTCACGGTCACCTTGCCCCATTCAAGCAAGATCGCCGGATGATGGAACTCCGCCTCCGCCAGTTCTCCGAGGCGGTTGGTGAACGCCAGCCCCTCCTTGAAGTTGCGAAACACAAATTCACGGCGCAGTTGCAGCTCGCCGTTGACCACCAGGGGCTGCCAGTCGGGGATGAGATGCATCAGCTCCCCCAGCTCCTGATCGCTCACCCTGGGGGCATCGGCGCGGCACGCCTCGCATCGTTGACTCGCCAGTTCAGTCATTCGGGACTCCTTTCATGAAACATCGTGGGAATGAATTCGGGTTAGCTCGCCTGCTTGCCGGCAACGGGGGCAAAGCGGGGTGGACGCAAGCCAAGACGACGGGCCTCGGCCACGGCCGCCATGATCCCCTGCCCCTCCAGACCATAGAGGGTATCGAGACGAGGCAGCACGAAATAGGTCGGCTGCATGATGTCGATGCGATAGGGGGTACGCAGGATCTCCAGCAGATCGAAGGGCTGCAGCTCGGGCTTGCCCGAGAGGGCATAGGCGGTCTCGCCGATGGAGGAGAGAATGCCGCCGCCGTAGATACGCAGCCCCTCCTCCCCCTGCAGGAGACCGAACTCCACCGTGAACCAGTAGAGCCGCGCCAGATAGACCCGCTCCTCCTTGCTCGCATGGAGTCCGAGCCGACCATACAGGTGAGTGAAGTGGGCAAAGGCCGGGTTGGTCAGCATGGCGCAGTGGCCGAAGATCTCGTGGAAGATGTCGGGCTCTTGCAGGTAGTCGAGCTCGTCCCGGCGGCGAATGAAGGTGGCGACGGGAAAACGGCGATCAGCGAGCAGCGCGAAGAAGTGATCAAAGGAGATGAGGGCCGGCACCGCCGCCACCGACCAGCCGGTGGCGGGCATCAGGGCAGCGTTGATCTCGCCTAGCTGGGGGATGCGGTCCAGAGGCAGGTCGAGGCGTGCCAACCCGGCCTGGTATTCGTCGCAGGCCTTGCCATCGAGCGCCGCAAGCTGGCGTGCAATCAGGATCCGCCAGGTGCCGTGCTCCTCGTCCGTGTAGTGGATCCTGCCCTGCCCATCCGGTTGGCGGGCCGTGTAGAGACTTGCCATGAGTGATCCCATCCTTCGGGTGCCAGCCGCCATCCGGGCGGTCACTGGTCGTTGAGTCATGGGATCACTGTAACGGTTTGCCCCTCAAAAAAGCAGCCGACCCCGGGGTCGGCTGCTTTTGACAATTGTAAATTATTTGTGACATCCCTATCAAATCCCAGTCACCTCACGACTTGTTGAGATAACCCGCCAACTGGCCGATCAGCCGCTTGCGCAACTCCCCCAGTTTCGGCTTCTCGTCGGCACACCAGGGGAGCGGACGACAGGCTTCCATGGTACGCATCCCAAGGCGCGCGGTGAGCAACCCGGCCCCGACCCCTTGGGCGGCGCGGGCGGAGAGCTTGGCGGTCAGCTCGGCCCCTAGCAGATCCATCCCTACCTCGGTCACCAGCTCGGTGGCCCCCGCATAGAGCATGTTGCGAAACACCTGGCGGATGAGGCGGATGCGGCTCCAGTAGCCGAGCTCGATGGCGTAGACATCGGCGATGTCCTCGATCATCCGCAGGTTGCGCCAGAGCATCAGCATCATGTCGACGGTGGCGAGCGGGCTCAGGGCCACCAGCACGGCGGCCTCCCCCGACCATTTGGCGACGCGGGCCTGGGCCAGCTTGTCCCGCTCGGTGAGCACCAACTGGCTGTAGAGGGTCAGCACTTCCCGATCGCTGTGGCTCTCGTCAAGCTGGGATAGCCAGGTGCGATACCCTTCCCGCCCCTTGTCACCGCTCTTCTCGGCCAGGGCCTCGCAGAAGGCCTGCCCCTGACCCACCCCCTGATGGGCCAGCAGACCCTCGGCTCTTGAGCGCACATCCTGGCGCCGCTTCAAGGTGCGCAGCCGCAGCCATTCGCGCCCCGCCACCCCGGCGGTGCCCACCGCCACCAGGCCGGAGGCGAGCAGCCAGGCGCCGCCCCAGAAGGGGGAGGCGGCAAACTGATCCACCAGAAAAGCGCCAAACTGGCCAAGCGACAGCAGCCCCACCCCGCCCAGCCCCCAGGCCAGCAGACGATGGCGGCGCCGAGGCCTGACGGTAAGCGCGGGTTCCACCTCGGTGAGCTCGTCCAGCGCGTCCAGAGGCTCGAAGCTCTCCTCTTCCAGCCGCCGGGCCGGGGCCGGTGGTTGCGCTTCGCTTGCCACCGATGGCGCGGGCTCCAGCGTCACCTTGCCTTGCAGGGGAGCGGCGTCATCGGTGCGCCATCTTGTCTGATCGTTCATCGCATTCTCTCCTGTGGGCGCCCCTCGAGCACAGCGGGTCACCCACCCGTTATTCGAGGTGATCCCCGAGCAGGAATTCCAGCGCCGCATCGAGCCGGATATGGGGGAGCACCTGATGGGCGCTCATGGGCAGCGGGCGAAAGGCCTGAAAATCAAACCCTTGAGTTTTCCACCACTGCGCAGGCGGGATCTGGGCAGGCACCTCCCCCGGGAAGAGCAGCAAGGGTTCGCCCGAGAGGGTAGTGCCACGAATGGCGGGAAATTCCCGTCCGTCTGCCACCCCCTTGCCTACCTCGGTGGCCTTGATGGCGGCCAGCGCCAGGCATTCGGTCTCTATCCCCTCGAAGCGGGCCTGACCCCGGCCACGGCTCACCAGGTGCTGCAGGAGCGACACCAGAGGCCCGTGCTGCTCCGGCGTGACGTGATCGGCCTTGCTCGCCACAAACAGCAGCTTATCGATGCGCGGGGCGAACAGACGGCGCCACCAGTTGCTCTTGCCATAGGCGAAGCTCTCCATGATGCGGGCGATGGCCTGCTGCATGTCACCAAAGCTCGCGGCACCGGCATTGAGGGGCGCCAGGCAGTCCACCAGCACGATCTGGCGATCAAAGCCTGCAAAGTGCTGCTCATAGAAGCCCTGTACCAGATGCTGCTTGTACTGCTCGAAGCGCTGCTTGAAGGTGGCGTAGAGGGTGCCGTCTTCGGGGGAGTGTGTGGGCATCTCCCATACCCAGGGCACGAATTGCAGCAGCGGCGCACCGGCATACTCGCCGGGCAACACGAAACGCCCGGGCTGGATGAGGTGAAGCCCGAGCGCCTGCTTGCAGGCGTGCAGATATTCGGTGTAGCGGGCGGCCAGTTCGCTGGCGGCACGCTCCTCGAAGGCTTGATCTGCCTGCCAGAGCGGCGTCAACCAGCCTGCCGCCAGGGCTTGCAGCTCGGGGCGGCACAGTTGCTCCCGCACCTGCTCGCTCCACTGCTCGTAGTTCAGATCCAGCAGCGGCAAATCCAGCAGCCATTCCCCGGGATAATCCACTAGATCCACATAGAGGGTGGAGATCTCCCCCAGGTGCCGACGCAGCGGATGGCGGGTGCGATAACGGATCTCGAGGCGTACCTCAGCCACCCCCCGGGTCGGCGCGGGCCAGGCGGGCGGATCGCCAAACAGGGCATCGAGGCCCCGTTCATAGGGAAAGGTGGGAATGTGGGCGTTTTGCTGGGGCACCCGGCGAGCACCAAGGATGCGTCCCTGACGCTGGGCGTCCCAGAGTGGCAGACGACCGTCGATGGCCGCGTGCTCCAGTTGATTGACCAGCGCCGTGATAAACGCGGTCTTGCCACTGCGAGAGAGGCCGGTGACCGCCAGCCGGATGTGGCGATCCCGGGCCCGGTTCACCGCGTCAACGGCCTTGTGCTGGAGCACCGACCAGGAGTGTTCAAGTTTGTTGCGTATCAAGGCGGGTCTTCTTCTCCTTGTGATCACATCAGAGAGACGGCCGCGAGGCAGTATCCTCGCGGCCCGGCACGATTAGAGCTTGCTGAACTCCCGTTGCAGGGTGAACTCCTTGGAGGTCACCAGCTTCTCGATGCGCTGCACCCTGGGCTCCAGTGCATCCAGCTCCTGGCCGATGCGGACAAGGGCCTGATGAGGTGTGACGCCAGCCTGCCAGCTGCGCACCTTCATCCGCACCTCGGCGAATTCGGCATCTTCCTGGGAGTAGAGGGTGACCGGCTTCTTGTCGAGCAAGAACCAGGCGGCAATATAGGCGGTGAAGGTGATGAAACCGGCGAAGATGAGACCACTGATGGCCAGCAGCCGCACGATCCAGGTCTCCACCCCGAAGTACTCTGCCAGACCGGCACAGACCCCGGCAATCTTGCCTCGCTGGGGATCCCGGTACAGGTTGCGCCCTTCACGACTGACACTGTTCATACCTTGTTCCTCCAACCGGGGACTTCCGCATCCAGAATCGACGCCAATACGGTTTCGGCCCGCTCCGGCTTTTTGCCACGGTCATGACATCTCTCATTGAAAACCGTCATACCTTGTTTCTCCAACCAGGAACCTCGGCATCCAGAATCGACTCCAGGGCGCCGACCCGTTCCTGCATCTTCTCGGCACGCACCAGCAAGCCCTGCAGCTGTTCACGCTCACCATCGGCAAGACCGGCGCCAATGCGTCCCTTGGCGCGGTAGTGCAGCACCAGCCAGATGGGGGCCACCACCACCATGAAGACCACCATGGGAACCATCAATACACCCAGCAGATCTTCCATCTGTTACTCTCCCTGTTTCGGTGCCGGATTGTGCTGGCCCAGCTTCTGGCGCATGGCTTCCAGCTCGCGGCTGATCTGGTCGTCCGCTTCCAGCTCGGCAAACTGCTGGGCGAGCGCCTTGTCGGACTGCCCCAGATCGGCGCGGGCTTCCATCTCGTCGATGCGGCGCTCCATGCGCTCGAACTTGCTCACCACGGCCTGACTGTCGCCACGAGCCACCTGGCTTTGCACGTTGAGGCGGCTGCTGGCGGCTTCGCTGCGAATGGCCATCGCCTTCTGGCGGGCACGGGCGTCTTCCAGCTTGGCTTCCAGCTGGCGGATCTCCTCCCCCAGCTTCTCGATGCCGCTGTCCACCGCCTGCTGTTCCCGAGACAGGGCGTCGGCAAGCTCCGCCTGTTTGCTCTTCTCGATGAGGGCGGCCCGGGCCAGATCTTCGCGCCCCTTGGTCAGGGCCAGCTCGGCCTTGCCCTGCCACTCGGCGACCCGCTCCTGATGGCGGCTCACCTGACGGCCGATCTCTTTTTGATTCGCGAGGAAGCGGGCCAGGTTGGAGCGCTCCTTCACCAGTTCATCTTCCATCTCCTGGATGATCAGACGCACCATCTTCTGGGGATCTTCCGCCTTGTCGAGCAGGGCCGTCAGATTGGAATTGATGATGTCGGCCAGGCGAGAAAAAATGCTCATGATTGTACTCCTGTGATAGGCATCGGGTTGTGTCTCCATTGACAATGGCAACTTGTGTGCCAATCTGGAACAATATTTAACTTGTTGATTTATATGGGCACTCAGAATGCAGTTCAAGTCCCTGGGAAACAAGTGATGATTAAAATAACCAACTTTTGGTAAGATTAACCAGATTTTTCAACTCACAGGGGCAGGGATGACCACGGCCACGGAAAGTCTGTTGGGTGAATCCAACGCATTTCTAGAAATCATCGAGCAGGCATCGCGCCTCGCGCCGCTGCGCAAGCCCGTACTCATCATCGGCGAGCGGGGGACCGGCAAGGAGCTCATCGCCCACCGCCTACATTATCTCTCGGATCGCTGGGATCAAAGCTTTGTCACCATCAACTGCGCCACCTTGAGCGAGAGCCTGCTAGAGACCGAGCTGTTCGGCCACGAGGCGGGCTCTTTCACTGGCGCCGCCAAGCGTCATCAGGGGCGCTTCGAGCGGGCCGACGGCGGCACCCTGTTCCTCGACGAACTGGCCACCACCAGCGCCCGGGTGCAGGAAAAACTGCTGCGGGTCATCGAGTATGGGGAGTTCGAGCGGGTGGGCGGCGCCAAGCCCCTCAAGGTGGATGTGCGGCTGGTGTGCGCCACCAACGAGGATCTGCCAGCACTGGCACAGAAAGGACGGTTTCGTCACGACCTGCTGGACCGGCTCGCCTTCGACGTCATCACCCTGCCCCCCCTGCGGGAGCGGCGCGAGGACATCCTGATGCTGGCGGAGCACTTCGCCCACGGCATGACCCGGGAGCTGGGGTATCCGCTCTTTGCCGGCTTCTCGCGCAAGGCGACCCAGCTGCTGCAAGATTACCCCTGGCCGGGCAACGTGCGGGAGCTCAAGAACGTGGTGGAGCGCAGCCTCTATCGCCAGGGCAACCCCCAGCTGCCGCTGGCGGAGCTGGTGCTCAATCCCTTTGACTCCCCCTGGCGCCCCCGTGCCCGAGGTGACGCCGCCCCTTCCACCGACGCGCCGACCTCGGCAGAGACGGCCCCGACCCTGCCGCTGGATCTCAAAGGGGCGGTGGCGGAGTACGAGATTAATTTACTCAAGCAAGCGATGCAGCAATCCCAGTATAATCAGCGTAAAGCAGCCCAGTTGCTGGCCCTGAGCTATCACCAGTTCCGGGGGATGCTGCGCAAATATCAATTGCTGGACGGGGATGACAACAGTGGCAACCAGGAGGCGGGCTGATGCCTGGCACCGGGTCTGTGCGCGCGGATAACGCGGCGCACGTCACCCCCGACGGGAGCGCCTGCCCGGCCGCCCCCCGCAACGCGCCCGCCCCCTGGCGGGCAACTTTGTCTGAAAACATGGTTCCAACATGAGAATGCTCATCCCCCTGCTGCTTGGTCTCCTGGTCCTGGTCAGCGGCTGTCAGAAACGCGATGAAGCCTCCAAAACCGGGCTCATCTATTGTGCCGAAGGGGCACCCCGAACCTTCAACCCGCAGCTTGCCAATTCGGATGCGACCCTGGATGCCAGTGCCCGTCCCATCTACGATCGCCTGCTCGAGGTCAATGCCAACACCCTCGGCATCGAAGGGGGGCTCGCCACCCGCTGGCAAAGCAGCGAGGACGGCCTCTCCTATACCCTAACCCTGCGCAAGGGAGTGACCTTCCACCGTACCCCCTGGTTCAGCCCGACCCGTCACTTCAATGCCGACGACGTCCTGTTCACCTGGCAGCGTCTGCTGGACGAACACCACCCCTTCCACGCCGTCTCCGGCGGCGAGTACCCCTATTTTTACAGCCTGGGGCTCGGCAACCTCATCAAGCGGGTCTACAAGAAGGGGCCCTATGAGGTGGTGTTCGAGCTGAACCGCCCCGATGCCTCCTTCCTCGCCACCCTGGCCAGCGACTACGCCATCGTGCTCTCCGCCGAGTACGGGGAGCAGATGCTAAAGGCCGGCACTCCGGCGCTGCTGGACAGCCGCCCCATCGGCACCGGCCCCTTCAGCTTCAAGGAGTATCGCCACAACGAGTTCGTGCGCTACCTGCGCCACCCCGGCTACTGGGGCGGCGAGGCCAGAATGGAGCAGCTCATCTACGACATCACCCCCAAATCCTCCAAGCGCCTTGCCAAGCTGCTGACCGGCGAGTGCGACGTGATGAGCACCCCCTCTGCCAGCCAGTTGTCGGTGATAGACAAAGACTCCCACCTGGATCTGTCGGTGCAGTCGGGGATGAACGTCGCCTTCCTCGCCCTCAATACCCGCAAGGCCCCGTTCAACAAGGTGCAGGTGCGCCAGGCCCTCGCCAGCGCCATCAATGTGCAGAATCTGCTGCAGGCGGTCTATTTCGAGACCGGCCAGAGCGCCGCCAGCCTGCTGCCGCCCCTCTCATGGGGCTACAACCCCTCCCTGCCCCAGCGCAAGCCTGATCTCAAGCTCGCTCGCCAGTTGCTCAAGGACGCGGGCTACCCCAACGGCTTCGAGATGCAGGTGCTGGTGCAACCCGGCGCCCGTCCCTACAACCCGGACGGCCTCAAGACGGCGCAACTGATGCGCAGCGATTTCGCCAAGATTGGGGTGAGCCTCAAGATAGTGCAGCAGGCCTGGCCGGTCATCGAGACCCGGCTCGCCCATGGACAATATGACAGCCTGCTCTCGGGCTGGATCGCCGACAACGCGGATCCGGACAACTTCTTCCGCCAGTTGCTGAGCTGCGCCGCCGTCGAGCGGGGCAACAACTACAGCCGCTGGTGCAGCCCGGCGTTTGATCAGCTGCTGGACGATGCGGTGACCACCCCGCAGCTCGCCTTCCGCCTGCGCAACTATTACTATGCCCAGTCCCTGCTCAACGAGCAGTTGCCGCTCATTCCCCTGGCCCATGCCCTGAGAACCCAGGTGAGTCGCAGCGACATTCAGGGGCTGACCCTGATGCCTTTTGGCGGCACCACCTTCAACCAGGCCCATCGGGAGTGACCATGACAGATAACCACTCCATCGTCGGGCCATCGGCGCACCGTCCCCAGGAGGCATAAGCATGTTTTTCTATATCCTGCGCCGCATCACCCTGCTGGTGATCACCCTCCTGGTGCTGACTCTGGGGGCCTACCTCCTGGAGTTTCGCCTCATCACCCAGGTGCTGGATTTCTGGCACGGCTATCCTGACTTCCTCCAGCGCATCGCCGCTGGGGATTTCGGGCTCTCCAGCGTCTCCGGCCAACCGGTCCTCGACGAGATCCGTCACTACTTCCCGGCGACCCTGACCCTCTGCCTCGCCGCCTTCGCCATCTCGCTGCTGGTGGGCATCCCTCTGGGCACCCTCGCGGCCCTCTATCAGGGGCGCAGCCCGGACCTCTCCATCATGGCCGCCGGCCTCGTCGGCTATGCCATCCCGGTCTTCTGGCTGGGGCTGCTGATGGTGATGTTCTTCTCCCTGGATCTTGGCTGGCTCCCCTCATCTGGCCAGATCAGCCTGCTCTACGACGTGCCCTCCATCACCGGGATCGCCATCGTCGATGTGCTGATGAGCCAGGAGCCCTGGCGGGAAGCTGCCCTGCACGACGCCCTGCGCCATCTGGTACTGCCTTCCCTGGTGCTGGCCGTGGTGCCCACCACCGAGGTGATCCGCCACGTGCGCAGCTCCCTCATCGACGTGATGAAACAGAACTACATCAAGGCCGCCGCCAGCCGCGGACTCTCCCGCCGCCAGATCGTCTGGCGTCACGGGCTCAAGAACGCCCTGCCCCCGGTGTTGCCGCTGCTGGGGCTGCAACTTGGCAGCGTGCTCACATCCGCCATGATCACCGAGGTGGTGTTCGACTGGCCCGGCATCGGCCGCTGGCTGGTGAGCAGCATCGCGCTGCAGGACTATGCCGCCATCCGCGGCGCCTTCCTGGTGGTGGCGAGCTTCGTCATCTTCATCAGCGTCAGCACCGATCTGCTGACCACCATCATGTATCCGGCACGGCGTAAAGAACTCTATGCAAGACAAGATTGATTGCGGTCTGTGGATGAACCACGGCGGCCCATGGGCCACCGGTGCACAGGCGTGCCCATCCCCTTGCGACCAGCACGGGAGCCTGCACCATGCACGATAAATCGAACATCTATCCGGAGCTCAAGATCCTCTCCCCCCTGGAACAGACCTGGGCCTCCTACCGGCGCAACCCGCTGGCCATGGCGGGGCTCTGGTGCTTCGGGCTGCTGCTGCTGGTGACCCTCATCGGTCCCCTGGTAATCCCCTACGGCATCGACGATCAGCACAGCAACCACCTGCTGCTCGCCCCCTCCTGGGCCAACAGCGGCAACATCGATTACTTCCTGGGGACCGACGATCTGGGGCGCGACATCCTCTCCCGTCTGGTGGCCGGGGCCAGGCTCACCTTCGGCAACGCCCTGCTGGTGGTGCTCATCGCGCTGGTCATCGGCTCGGCCATCGGCATCCTCGGTGGCATGAGCAAGGGGGTGAAGTCGAGCGTGCTCCATCACCTGCTCGATACCCTGCTCTCCATCCCGTCCCTGCTGCTGGCCATCATCGTCGTGGCCATCCTGGGGCCGGGTCTGTTCAACACCCTGATCGCCATCACGCTCGCGTTGATACCACCTTTCATCCGGGCGACCTACAACGCGGTCCACGCCGAGATGCAGAAGGAGTACATCATCGCCAGCCGCCTCGACGGCTCTCCGCCCCAGCGGATCATGCGTCTGGCCATCTTGCCGAACATCGTCGAGACCCTGGTGACCCAGACCACCCGCACCCTCTCCGCCGCCATCCTGGACATCTCGGCGGTGGGCTTCCTCGGTCTCGGGGCCCAGTCTCCCCAGCCGGAGTGGGGTGCCATGCTGGCCGATTCGAGCGATCTTATCTATCTGGCCCCCTGGACGGTGACCCTGCCCGGGATGGCCATTCTGTTCAGCGTGCTGGTGACCAACCTGGTGGGCGAAGGCATTCGCGAAGCACTCAAAGAGGGGAACGACTGATGTTGCCAGCCTTGTTATCTATCCCCGCCCCCGGACGCCCTGAGCGACCCGGCTGCGCCCTGAACGGGAGACATTGCTGATGCCCCTGCTCGATATACGCAACCTCACCATCGAAATCGACACCCCCCAGGGCAAGGTCAAGGCGGTGGACAGAGTCAGCCTGACCCTGAACGAGGGGGAAATCCGCGGGCTGGTGGGGGAATCCGGCTCGGGCAAGAGCCTGGTGGCCAAGGTGATCGTTGGCATCCAGAAGGACAACTGGACGGTGCGCGCCGACCGGATGCGCTTCAACGACATGGACCTGCTGACCATGGCGCCCAAGGAACGGCGCCGCATCATGGGGCGGGAGATAGCGATGATCTTCCAGGATCCCATCAGCTGCCTAGACCCCTCGGAGGAGATAGGCACCCAGCTCGAAGAGGCCATCCCCACCAGCGCCTTCACCGGCAAGTTCTGGCAGCGTTTCCAGTGGCGCAAGAAGCGGGCCATCGCCCTGCTGCACCGGGTCGGGGTCAAGGATCACCGCAAGGTGATGCGGGCCTATCCCCACGAGCTGTCGGACGGCATGTGCCAGAAGGTGATGATCGCCATGGCCATCGCCAACCAGCCGCGCCTGCTGGTGGCGGACGAACCCACCAGCGCCATGGAGTCCACCACCCACTCCCAGATCCTGCGGTTGCTGGACAAGATGAACAAGCTGGGCAATACCACCATCCTCATCATCAGCAACGACATCGCCGCCATCGCGAACCTGACCGACACCCTCAACATCATGTATTGCGGCCAGATGGTGGAAGTGGGGACCCGGGACCAGATCCTGGAATCCCCTCACCACCCCTATACGGATGCCCTGCTCAAGTCCATCCCGGACTTTGACAAACTGGTGCGCCACAAGTCCCGGCTCGAGACCCTGCCCGGGGTGATACCGCCGCTGCAGCATCTGCCCATCGGCTGCCGCCTCGGCCCACGCTGCCCCTACGCCCAGAAGCAGTGCGTGCAGACACCGCTGATGAGCAAGGTCAAGGGGCATCAGTTCAGTTGCCACTTCCCGCTCAACATGGAAGAACCGAAGAAATGAACCGGCACCAGACCCTGATCCGGGGCACCTGCCCGCCCCGTCAGCCCCTCTATCCGGCGAGCGCACCCAAGGAGACCACGTCGTGACCGAACCTTCCCTGTTGCAGGTCAGGGGCCTGTGCAAGACCTACCAGAACCGCACCGGCCTGTTCAGGCGCCGCGCGGTGGAGGCGATAAAGCCTCTCTCGTTCGATCTCGAGGTGGGCCAGACCCTGGCCATCGTCGGGGAGGCGGGCTCGGGCAAGAGCACCCTGGCCCGCATTCTGGCGGGCATGATTGAACCGAGTGGCGGGGAGATCGCCATCGAGGGGCAACCCATGGTCCACGGCGATTACCAGACCCGCTGCAAGCTGCTGCGGATGATCTTCCAGGACCCCAACACCTCCCTTAACCGGAAAATCCGGGTCGGCCAGATCCTGGAGACCCCCCTTCGCCTCAACACGGCCCTGAGCGAGGAGGAGCGCCGGGAGAAGGTGATCCAGACCCTGCGCATGGTGGGCATGCTGCCCGACCACGCCCTCTTCTATCCCCAGATGCTCTCCGCCGGCCAGCAGCAGCGAGTGGGGCTGGCACGGGCGCTCATCCTCAATCCCAAGATAGTGGTGGCGGACGAGGCACTCTCGACCCTGGATATTTCGGTACGCTCCCAGATCATCAACCTGCTGCTGGAGATGCAGGAGACCATGGGGCTGAGCTATGTGCTGGTGGCCAACGATCTGGGGATCGTCAGCCACATCAGCGACGAGGTGCTGGTGATGCACGAAGGCCGTGTGGTGGAGCGCGGCAAGACCTTGCGGGTCTTCGCCGATCCCCAGCACGACGTCACCCGCCGCCTCATTCAGAACTACAACAACGAATACCGCCGCTGATCCCGCGGCGCGTTTCCCCTTGTGCCAGACATAAAAAAACCCGGCCTGATGTCTCATCAGTCGCCGGGGGATTGCGCTCAAAAAGTGATTGCGTCGCTCGTAGTAGGAACAGGGGAATGGTAGGCAGCCCCCGTCACCTCAACAACTGTCAGATCTGACAGGCAGTCCGCTATGGAACCGGAATTGCGGATCCGGCGAACAGATGAGCTCGGCCTCCAGGCGACCGAAGAAGGCCACCCGCTCGCTGATGTCTTCGTCTGCGAACGTCTGTGCCAGGGCCAGGTAGTCCTGATAGTGACGCGCCTCCGAGCGCAGCAGGGAGACATAGAAGCGGCCAAGCTCCTCGTCCAGATGAGGGGCCAGCCTGGCAAAACGCTCGCAGGATCGCGCTTCGATATAGGCACCGATGATCATCTTGTCCACCACGGCCGTCGGCTCGTAGGTGCGCACATGGGTCAGCAGGCTGCGGGCATAGCGGGAGGCGGTGACGGGACCATAAGGGATGCCCCGTGCGGCCATGATCTCCAGCACCTGCTCGAAGTGGTGCAACTCCTCTTGGATGAGGCGCACCATGGGGAACAGCAGGGGATTGCGCTCCAGCTCCGCAAACACGCTCCTGTCTGATTCGCCCATGGTGCGCTTGCCGAGGATCTCCGCCTTCTCCGGCAAGGCATCGAGCTCCCGGTAGAAGGTCAGCTTGGGCAACAGGTGACGCTTCTCCTTGGGCAGGCAGTAGCGGCGCACCAGGCTGTGGGCGGTGAGTGCCGCCTTGTTCTCGCAGTTGGCGTGATCGATAAGCAGGGTCGGCAACTGGGCGGGATCCCGCGCCATTTCCACCCACTCATCCGGGGTCTCGCAATGCAGGAACTGGCGAACGGGGGCTAACAGGTCATCCATCTGAACTCTCATCTGTTGATACGACACGCGGCGACTGGCGCCGGGGGGCCTATGCTAACGGATCCCGCCCGGCCTGCCCACCGCCATCATGGCTCAGCCCGTCAGACGCCTGAGGGAGTCGCGGCGGATCAGGGTGCCGCTGAAGGCGGGCAGTGCGTCCCGGCTCCCCTCCTCCACCATGGTGATCAGGCGGTTGATGGTCTCCTGGATCATCCCGTTCACCGGCATCTTGACGCTCGACAGCGCGGGAATGACGTAAGGGGCCAGGGGAATGTCGTCAAACCCCACCACCGAAACCTCGTCAGGCACCATCACACCGGCTTCGTGCAGCCGTTTGATGGCCCCGATCGCCATGTCATCGTTGCTGGCCACCAGGGCGCTGAAGCGAGCGCCTCGCGCCAGCAGGGTCGAGACGGCGGCCGCGCCACAGGCGGGGGTCCATTTGCCGGGGGCGATCAAGGTCTCCTGCACGGGGATGCCGTGCCGGATCAGCGCCTGCCGGTAACCGGCCAGGCGCTCGGCGCCGGTGGGGGAATCCGCAGAGCCTGCAATGAAGGCGATCTCCCTGTGCCCCATGGCCACCAGCTTGTCCACCACCGCCTCCGCCGCCGTCTGCTGATCCGCATAGACGCAGTGGGCCGGATGGCGGCTCAGACGCCGGTTGAGCACCATGATGGGCTGCTCATGCTGCTCGATGATCTCGTCCATCTCCTCCACCCCAAGAAAGCGCGGATAGATGATGACGCCATCGCAACGGGAATCGAGCAGATACTGGATGGCCTGGCGCTCCTCGTCGGCGCTGTGCTTGCCGTCCGCCAGTATGAGCTGGCGCCCGCGATCCTCGGTCATCCGCGCCACCTGGGAGAGCAGCTCGCCGAAGTAGACGCCGTGGTAGAGGGTGTTGGTGACCACCAGTCCCAGGGTCCGGGTGTGCCTGGTCGCCAGCTGCCTCGCCACCAGGTTGGGGCGATAGCCGCACTCCTCGATGGCCTGCTGCACCCGGTCCCGGGTCTCCTGGCTGGTGTAACCGTTGCCCGACAACACCCGGGAGACCGTCGCCTTCGACACCCCTGCCCGCCTTGCCACCTCCAGCATCGTCGTCATTGTGTTCTCCCTTGCTCGTAACGGGGCGCAGTGTACTGCACCGACCCCGGCTTGTCGTCGCACGAATGGCGTGCAGGCCCGGGTTCAGTGATCCCATTCACGGATCCGGACGCTCGCTGCACAAGGTGCTTGTCTCCCGCGCTCAGGCCGCGCACTCTATGTGGAACCGGTTCCACACTCAGTTTCATGCGCGTTCCCGCCCTTCGCGGCGGCGGGAGCGAGCAGGCCCACTTGGTTAAAAGGATCTACCTCGATGTCAAAAAACTATGCGGCTCTGGCCGGTACCGTCATCACCGCACTCGGCGGCGCCGACAACGTCGTCGCCGTGACCCACTGCATGACGCGGCTGCGCTTTGTGCTGGGCGATCCCGCCCGGGTCAATGGCCCTGCCCTCAAGGCGATCACGGGCGTGCTCGGGGTGGTGCAGGCGGATAACCAGTGTCAGGTGATCATCGGCAACACCGTCTCCCACGCCTATCGCGAAGTGCTGGCCCTGCTGCCCCAGGGTGGCGGGCAGACTCCGCTTGCGGAGGCTTCCGCTGGCTGGAGCCTGCGCCGCATGGGCGCCGCCATCCTCGACGCCCTGATCGGCACCATGTCCCCCCTCATCCCGGCCATCATCGGCGGCTCCATGCTCAAGCTGCTGGCCATGGTGCTGGAGATGACCGGCGTGCTGGAGAAAGGCTCCTCGACCCTCACCATCCTCACGGTGGCCGGGGATGGGGCCTTCTTCTTCCTGCCCCTGATGGTGGCCGCCTCCGCCGCCGTCAAGTTCAAGACCAACATGTCCCTGGCCATCGCCATCGCAGGCGTGCTGGTGCACCCCAGCTTCATCGAGCTGATGGCCAGAGCCGCCGAAGGGGAGCAGGTGACTTTCGCCCTGGTCCCGGTGACCGCGGTCAAATACACCTACACCGTCATTCCGGCGCTGGTGATGACCTGGTGCCTCTCCTACATCGAGGGCTGGGTCGACCGCATCACCCCGGCGGTCACCAAGAACTTCCTCAAACCCATGCTGATCGTGCTGATCGCGGCGCCGCTGGCCATCCTCTTCATCGGCCCCGTCGGCATCTGGATTGGCACCGCCATCTCCGGCCTGGTCTACACGGTCCACGACTACCTGGGCTGGCTGTCGGTGGCCATCATGGGGGCGCTCTGGCCCCTGCTGGTGATGACCGGCATGCACCGCGTCTTCACCCCGACCATCATCCAGACCATCGCCGAGACCGGCAAGGAAGGCATGGTGATGCCCTCCGAAATCGGCGCCAATCTCTCTCTTGGCGGCTCGTCCCTGGCGGTGGCCTGGCGCACCCGTAACCCGGAACTGCGCCAGACGGCGCTCGCGGCGGCCGCCTCCGCCATCATGGCGGGGATCTCCGAACCCGCGCTCTACGGTGTGGCCCTGCGCCTCAAGCGTCCGCTCATCGCAAGCCTCATCAGCGGCTTTGTCTGCGGCGCCGTCGCCGGCATGGCGGGGCTCGCCAGCCACTCCATGGCCGCCCCCGGGCTCTTTACCAGCGTGCAGTTCTTCGATCCGGCCAACCCCATGACCATCGCCTGGGTGTTCGGCGTGATGGCCCTCTCGGTGGTGCTCTCCTTCGTGCTGACCCTGGTGATGGGGTTCGAGGACATCCCGGTCGAGAGCCCGGCCCCCCGCGCCGAACCCGTGCAACCCGTCGCCACCAGCCAGGCGCAGGCCGGGCTGTGACACCCCATTCAGACATGACAAGAGGTAACCAATGTCGTTAACAAGATTTCCCGAGGGCTTTCTCTGGGGCGGTGCCCTGGCCGCCAATCAGGCGGAGGGCGGCTATCTCGAGGGGGGCAAGGGGCTGACCACGGTAGACATGATCCCCCATGGCCCGCGCCGCATGGCGGTCAAACTCGGCCAGGAGAAGCGCATCACCCTGCAAGATGACGAGTTCTACCCAAGCCACGGGGCTATCGATTTCTATCACCGCTATCGGGAGGACATAGCCCTGATGGCCGAGATGGGCTTCACCGTGTTTCGCACCTCCATCGCCTGGGCCCGTCTCTACCCCAGGGGGGACGAGCGCGAGCCCAATGCCGAGGGCATCGCCTTCTACCGGGCAGTGTTCGAGGAGTGCAGAAAGTACAACATCGAGCCCCTGGTGACCCTGTGCCACTTCGATGTGCCTATGCACCTGGTGACCGAGTACGGCTCCTGGCGCAACCGCCAGATGGTGGAGTTTTTCACCCGCTACGCCCGCACCTGCTTCGAGCAGTTCGACGGCCTGGTGAAGTACTGGCTCACCTTCAACGAGATCAACATCCTGCTGCACAGCCCCTTCTCCGGGGCGGGGCTGGTGTTCGAGCAAGGGGAGCACCAGGATCAGGTGAAGTATCAGGCCGCCCACCACGAGCTGGTGGCCAGCGCCCTGGCGACCCGGATCGCCCACGAGGTGAACCCGGCCAACCAGGTGGGCTGCATGCTGGCGGGGGGCAACTTCTACCCCTACTCCTGCAAGCCCGCCGACGTCTGGACCGCCCTCCAGAAAGATCGGGAGAACCTCCTCTTCATCGACGTGCAAGCCAGGGGTGCCTATCCGGCCTATGCGCAGAGGGTGTTTCGTGACAAGGGGGTCACCCTGGTGAAGGGGCCGGAAGATGACGAGATCCTCAGGCACACAGTAGATTTCGTCTCCTTCAGCTACTACGCCTCCCGCTGCGCCGCCGCCGACATGAATGCGGGCAACACCAGCGAGGCCAACGTGGTCAAGTCCCTGCGCAATCCCCACATCGAGGTGAGCGAGTGGGGCTGGGGCATCGACCCCCTGGGCCTTCGCATCACCCTCAACACCTTGCACGATCGCTACCAGAAGCCCCTCTTCCTGGTGGAAAACGGCCTGGGGGCGGTGGACGAAGTGAACGAGCAAGGGGAGATAGAGGACGACTACCGCATCGACTACCTGCGCGCCCACATCGAGGCCATGGGGGACGCCATCAAGGACGGCGTGCCCCTGATGGGGTACACCAGCTGGGGCTGCATCGATCTCGTCTCCGCCTCCACCGGCGAGATGAGCAAGCGCTACGGCTTCGTCCATGTGGACAGGGACGACGCCGGCCATGGCACCCTGGCCCGCCGGCGCAAGAAGTCGTTCTGGTGGTACAAGAAGGTGATCGCGAGCAACGGGGAGGATCTGGCCTGAGGCCCCCCTCAGTTTCGCCGCAAGGCGCATCCATGCAACAGGGGGGCCGAGGCCCCCCTGTTGTTCATCACGCTGGCAATCTGAAAACGTTTAACTGCCTTCGTTGAAGATCTCGAGGTTGCTGGTCCCTTCCTGCCACTCGCGCACCGCCTTGTTGTCGTCGCTGCGCAGGGCATTGAGGTGGTCCAGATAACCCTGATCCACGTCGGAGGTCACATAGTGACCGTTGAAGACCGAGGTCTCGAAGTGGCGCAGCTCGGGGTTGATCTCCCGCACCGCCTCTTCCAGATCTTCCAGATCCTGGAAGATGAGGCCGTCGGCACCGATAAGCTTGCACACCTCTTCCACTTCACGGCCATGGGCAATGAGCTCGTTGGCGGTGGGCATGTCGATGCCGTAGACGTTGGGGAAGCGAATTTCCGGTGCGGCCGAGGCGAAGTAGACCTTGGCTGCCCCCGCTTCACGGGCCATCTGGATGATCTGCTCGGAGGTGGTGCCCCGCACGATGGAGTCGTCCACCAGCAACACCTTCTTGCCCTTGAATTCGGAGCTGATGGCGTTGAGCTTGCGGCGCACCGACTTCTTGCGCTGGGTCTGGCCCGGCATGATGAAGGTACGGCCGATGTAGCGGTTCTTCACGAAGCCCTGACGGTACGGAAGGCCCAGGGTGTGGGCGATTTCCAGCGCCACGTCGCAGGAGGTCTCGGGGATGGGGATGACCACGTCCACGTCGAGATCGTCCCACTCCCGTGCGATCTTCTGGCCCAGCTTGCGACCCATGTTGAGGCGGGCGGCATAGACGGAGACCTTGTCGATGAAGGAGTCGGGGCGGGCGAAGTAGACGTATTCGAAGATGCAGGGGTTCATCTGCGGGTTCTCCGCACACTGCTCGGAGAAGAGCTGGCCCTGCTCGGTGATGTAGATGGCCTCGCCCGGGGCGACGTCACGCACCGTCTCGAAGCCGATGGCGTCGAGGGCCACGCTCTCGGAGGCGAGCATGTACTCCACCTGCCCCTGCTCGTCGACCCGGCGACCCAGGATCAGCGGGCGAATGCCGTTCGGATCGCGAAAACCGATGAGGCCGTGGCCGATCACCAGAGAGACCACGGCATAGGCGCCGCGGATCTGCTGGTGCACCTTGCGCACCGCCGAGAAGATATCTTCCGGTCGCAGCGCCATCTTGTCGCACAAGTCCAGCTCGTGGGCCAGCACGTTCAACAGCACTTCGGAGTCCGAGGTGGTATTGATGTGGCGGCGGGCCACCTTGAACTGCTGCTCCTTGAGCTCCTTGGCGTTGGTGAGGTTGCCGTTGTGGGCCAGCACCATGCCGTAGGGGGAGTTCACGTAAAACGGCTGCGCCTCTGCCGCACTGGAGCTGCCTGCGGTGGGATAACGGACGTGTCCGATGCCGATATTCCCTTTCAGGCGCTGCATGTGGCGCACTTCAAACACATCCTTCACCAGACCGTTGGCCTTGCGTTGCCGGAAGTTTCCACTGTCAATGGTCACGATCCCGGCGGCATCCTGTCCCCTGTGCTGCAACACCGTCAAGGCGTCGTAGAGGGCCTGATTGACGGGGGTGGTGCCAACTATACCGACAATACCGCACATGTCTTTGCTACCTCGAAGTCACTGTACCTGTTGAAGAAAACTGGACGAGTTCATCATGAACCCGAAAAACCACTGGATCACCGGCTTGAACTCCGGCACCAGCCTGGACGCCACCCACCAGTCGCTCTGGGAGAGGCTGGTGAAGGTATCCATGAAAAACAGCAGGGCGCTGACGATCAGCACCCCGCGAATGGCGCCAAAACAGACCCCGAGCACCCTGTCGGTGCCGGAAAGCCCGGTCTTTTCCACCAGCAGGCCCACCACGTAGTTCACCACGCTCCCCAGGATCAGGGTCGCCACGAACAGGGCGGCGATGGCCAGACCGTTGCGCACCATGGCATCGGAGAAAGAGGTGAAATAGACGGCGAGATCGGGATAGAAATGGCTGGCAATGAAAAAGGCGACGAACCAGGTGACCAGAGACATGGCCTCCTTGAGAAAGCCGCGCACCAGGCTGATGAGGGCGGAGAAACCGACGATGCCGATGATGGCGTAATCAATCCAGACCATAGAAAAAGATGTCCTGCGAAATTGCGGCGCAGTCTAACAAAAACGATTGCGCAATGCTTGATAAAATTGTGTTACAGGCCCGAAGGGAGCTATCCCTTCCCCTTGCGGCGGGTTTCCCGGGCCCAGAATGCACAACGCCATGGCATGCCATGGCGTTGTCGTCTGCAACCAGCGCTTACCCGATGTGGGTCAGGCCGCCCATGTAGGATTGCAGCGCAGCCGGGATGGCGATGCGGCCATCTGCCTGTTGGTAGTTCTCGAGCACGGCCACCAGGGTACGACCCACCGCCAGACCGGAACCATTCAGGGTGTGAATGAGCTGCGGTTTGCCGTCGATGCGCACGCGAGCCTGCATGCGGCGCGCCTGGAAGTCGGTGCAGTTGGAGACGGAGGAGATCTCGCGATAGGTGTTCTGGGCCGGCAGCCACACTTCCAGATCGTAGGTCTTGGCGGCGCAGAAGCCCATGTCACCGGTGGAAAGCGCCATCACGCGATACGGCAGCTCCAGCAGTTGCAGCACCTTCTCGGCGTGACCCACCATCTCTTCCAGGGCATCCCAGGATTTTTCCGGGTGCACCAGTTGCACCATCTCGACCTTGTCGAACTGGTGCATGCGGATGAGGCCACGGGTATCACGACCGTAGGAGCCCGCTTCGGAGCGGAAGCAGGGGCTGTGGGCGGTCATCTTGATGGGCAGCTCCTGCTCGTCGAAGATCTCGTCACGGGCCATGTTGGTGAGCGGCACTTCGGAGGTCGGGATGAGGGAGAACTTGCGCACCTTGCCTTCGTCTTCCCCTTCCCCTTCGATGCCGGTATTGAAGAGGTCCTGGGAGAACTTGGGCAGCTGGCCGGTGCCGTACAGGCTGTCCGGGTTGACCAGATAGGGCACGTAGCACTCGGTGTAGCCGTGCTGCAGGGTGTGCAGGTCCAGCATGAACTGGGCCAGGGCGCGGTGCAGACGGGCAATCTGGCCCTTCATCACCACGAAACGGGCACCGGAGAGCTTGACGCCGTTCTTGAAGTCGACCCCCTTGGCCGCCTCACCCAGATCGATGTGATCGCGCACCGGGAAATCGAACTCACGCGGGGTACCCCAGCGGCGGACCTCCACGTTGTCGTTCTCGTCACGGCCCACCGGGGTGGTCTCGCTCGGCAGGTTGGGGATGGCGTCGGCGATCCCCTTGAGCTGGGCCAGCAGGGCCTCCAGCTCGACCTTGCTGGTCTCGAGCTCGTCGTTGATCTTGGTCACCTCGGCCTTGAGGGGGGCAACATCTTCACCACGACGGGCAGCCTCACCGATGGACTTGGAGCGGGCGTTGCGCTCGGCCTGCAGCTCCTGGGTGCGGGACTGCAGATCCTTGCGTTTCTCTTCCAGAACATTGACCGCCGCTACGTCCAGAACGTAGCCACGTGTCGCCAGACGAGCGGCAGCTTCGGTGATGTCGCTGCGCAGATATTTGGGATCCAGCATGGTTTACCTACTTTTTTAAATGGGATCTGGGCCCGGGTCATCGTGACCGGGTTGGGAAACAGATCCGGAAGTTAACATCGGTTGGCGCACCCCTTTGCCTTCGGAATCGGGCCTTCGAAATCAAGAAGATGGTGCAAGGCCAAGACAACCGGGGTCAGACGGGCAGTGTAGCAGACCGCCCCCCCGCCCGAACAGGGACTATTGCGCCCGTTTTTGCCGGCCCCCCTCCCCTGATGCCCTTGCCGTGCGCTTTCCCGGCAAGGGGCTTGAAGGTCTTTCCTATCGCTTGCGCGGGCTCTGCTTGTCCAGCTCGTGCAGATAGTCGAGCTTCTGGGCTATCTGCTTCTCAAGCCCCCGCTCGGTGGGTTGATAGTACTGCTTGCCGGCAAGCTCCGGGGGGAAGTACTGCTCGCCGGCGGCATAGGCCCCCGGCTCGTCGTGGGCGTAGCGATACTCGGCGCCGTAGCCCATCTCGCTCATGAGCTTGGTAGGGGCATTGCGAAGGTGCGGCGGCACCTCGAAGTCCGGCAGGTTCTTGGCGTCGTGAAGCGCCGCCTTCCAGGCGGTGTAGACCGCATTGCTCTTGGGGGCGCAGGCGAGGTAGACGATGGCCTGGGCGATGGCCCGCTCCCCCTCCGCCGGACCGATGCGATGGAAGCAGTCCCAGGCCGAGAGCGCCACCTGCATGGCACGGGGATCGGCGTTGCCCACGTCTTCCGAGGCAATGGCCAGCAAGCGGCGGGCGATGTAGAGGGGATCGCAGCCGGCGCTCACCATGCGGGCATACCAGTAGAGGGCCGCATCCGGTGCCGAGCCGCGAATGGACTTGTGCACCGCCGAGATGAGGTCGTAGAAGTGATCGCCGCCCTTGTCGAAACGGGCCACGTGCTCTCCCACCACGGCGGCGAGCAGGGTACTGTCGATCACCCGCGCCCCTGAGCTGTCGGCCTCGGCCATGTCGGCCAGGAGCTCCAGATAGTTCAGAGACTTGCGCCCGTCTCCGTCCACGGCTTTCGCCAGCGCCTCCTTGGCCCCGGGGGCAAAGCGCAGGCTAGGGTCATTGAGCCCGCGCGGGTCCTGCATCGCCTGATCGATCATGGCGAGGATATCCTGCTCCTCCAGCCTCTTGAGCAGATAGACCCGGGCCCGGGAGAGCAGCGCGTTGTTGAGCTCGAACGAGGGGTTCTCGGTGGTGGCGCCGATGAAGGTGATGGTGCCGTCTTCGATGTGGGGCAGGAAGACATCCTGCTGGCTCTTGTTGAAGCGGTGGACTTCATCCACGAACAGGATGGAGCGTACCCCGCGCCAGCCGTTCTCCTTCGCCTTGTCGAGGGCCGCGCGGATCTCCTTGATGCCGGAGGTGACCGCCGAGAGCCGCTCCACCTCCGCCTGGCAGTAGTGGGCAACCAGTTCTGCCAGCGTGGTCTTGCCGGTGCCAGGGGGCCCCCAGAGGATCATGGAGTGGCAGTGCCCCGCCAGAATCGCTTTTCGCAGGGGCTTGTCCGGCCCCAGGATATGCTGCTGGCCGATGTACTGCTCGAGGGTTTGCGGCCGCATCCGGGCCGCAAGCGGACGAAAGTCCGAGGAGAAATCCAGGGATAAATTGCTCATCTGCATTGACCTTGCATCTGATCGGTCATAAACAACACCCGGTCAGACGATAACGCCGGTAACGGCTGGCTCATCAGCGCTGGTCGTCCAGCTCGACCCCCTTCGGGATCTTGAAGACAAATTCGTTGCCCTTGAGCACCGGCTTGCGGTTGAAGCTGCTCAGGGTGAACTCGCTCCACTGGCCCTGGGCCTCTTTCACGTCGAAGCGACTGATGTTGTTCTGACGGTCGAAGGTGATGCGAAAGGAGGCGATCAGCTCGTCCTTGTTGCGGCTGGTGACGGTATAGACATCCCCTTCCTGGGTCACCTCATAGTTCTTCCAGAGGCTGTTGTCGTTGCCCGCGATGAGCACGAAGGGGGTGTTGAGCACCGCATCCTTCATCTTGAGGGCGGTGACCTGCTCGACGAAAGGATCGTACACCCACACATCCTTGCCATCGGCCACGATCAAACTCTCGTCCGGGGAGGTAGTGTGCCAGTTGAAGCGGTTGGGTCGCTGCACCAGCAGGGAACCGCTCGCCTTTTGCAGCTCCTTGCCCTTGCTGTCATAGACAGTCTGGGCAAACGTCGCGGAGAAGACATTGACGGAGGAGAGCTTCTCCTTGAGATCGCTGGCCGCATCGGCCCATACCTGGCTGCTGGCGACCAGCAGAATGGAACCCATCAACAGTTGTTTTTTCATCAGGCTCTTCATAGGGAGGTTCTCGATAAAAGGCCACGCCCGCAGAGGGCATGGCCAGAATGATACAGGGGTTAGGCTTAGTCACGAACCGGCGGCGGTGCCAGCACGTCGCGCTGGCCGTTGCCACCCGGGGCGCTGACGATGCCCTGGTTTTCCATCTGCTCGATGAGACGGGCCGCCCGGTTGTAACCGATCTTGAACTTGCGCTGGACGCTGGAGGTGGAGCCACGGCGGGATTCCACCACGAAGGCCACCGCCTCGTCGAACAGGGGATCGAGCTCTTCATCGCCGCCCCCGCCGAAGTCGCCACCGCCGCCCTCGCCGTCCGACTCGCCGGAGAGGATCTCGTCGATGTAATCCGGCTCGCCACGCAGTTTCCAGTCCGCCACCACCTTGTGTACCTCGTGGTCATCGACGAAGGCACCGTGGACACGGGTGGGGTTGGAGGTGCCGGCAGGCATGTAGAGCATGTCACCCATGCCGAGCAGGGATTCGGCGCCCCCCTGGTCCAGGATGGTGCGCGAATCGATCTTGCTCGACACCTGGAAGGAGATACGGGTCGGGATGTTGGCCTTGATGAGGCCGGTAATGACATCCACCGACGGACGCTGGGTCGCGAGGATAAGGTGAATACCGGCCGCCCGCGCCTTCTGGGCGATACGGGCGATAAGCTCCTCAACCTTCTTGCCGACGATCATCATCATGTCGGCGAACTCGTCCACCACCACCACGATGTGGGGCAGTTTTTCCAGCTCCGGCGGCATCTGATCCATGGAGTCGCCCGGACGCCACAGGGGGTCGACCAGGGGATCCCCCGCCTCGATGGCGGCCAACACCTTGTCGTTGTACCCCTTGAGGTTGCGCACCCCGACCGCGGACATCAGCTTGTAACGACGCTCCATCTCGCCTACGCACCAGCGCAGGGCGTTGGCGGCATCCTTCATGTCGGTGACCACCTCGGTCAGCAGATGCGGAATGCCTTCATAGACCGAGAGCTCCAGCATCTTGGGGTCGATCATGATGAAGCGCAGATCCTCGGGGGAGGATTTGTAGAGCATGGAGATGATCATGGTGTTCACCCCCACCGACTTGCCCGAGCCCGTGGTACCGGCCACCAGCAGGTGAGGCATCTTGGCGAGGTTCACCACCACGGGTTCCCCCGCGATGTCCTGACCCAGCCCCATGGTGAGCGGATTGCGGCTGGCCGCGAACGCCTCGCAGTCGAGGGTTTCCCGCAGGTAGACGGTCTGGCGTACCCGGTTGGGCAGCTCGATCCCGACGAACGTCTTGCCCGGGATCACCTCCACCACCCGCACGCTGCTGGCAGAGAGAGAACGGGCGAGATCCCGGGAAAGATTGGTGATCTTGCTCGCCTTCATGCCCGGCGCCAGGTCCAGTTCGAAGCGGGTAATGACGGGACCGGGATAGACGCCCACCACCTTGGCCTGCACGTTGTAATCGGCGAGCTTCGCCTCCACCAGCCGGCCCATGCGCTCCAGCTCGTCCTTGCTCATCATCTGGGTCTTGGCGGGCGGCCTGTCCAACAGATCGATGCTCGGTAAAGGGGCCAGACCGGGCTGGGGACGGCGCTTGGCTTTCACCGGCGCAGCGGCAACGGGAGCATCGGGTTCGTCATCCCCCTCCGCCCAGGGCAAGTCGAGGTCATCTTCTTCCTGGCGCACGGCGGGACGCGGACGGCCATTGGCCACGCGCTTGCCCTTGGCGGCAGGCGCCGGAGCCTCGTCCTCTTCGTCGTCAAACTGCGGATCGAACTGGAAGGTGTCTTCGTCAAGCTCCGGCAGCCATTCGTCAGCTTTTGTCTTTTGAGCGCGATTCTTCGCCTTGGGGTTGCGTGTCCAGCTGCCGTGGGGGTCTTCGTCATCCTCTTCCTGATCGAAGCTGCCCACGCCCCCTTCCAGCAGGGGATCCGGCCCCTCATAGCGGGGCTGGCGCCAGCCACCGGTGAGCCAGCGGCCCAGGGTGGTGGGGAAATGGTAGATGGCGCTGACTGAGCCGGTGCAGGCGGCACCGATGCGCTCGACAATGGTGAGCCAGGACCAGCCGGTAAAGAGGGTGATGCCGGTCGCCACGAAGCAGAGCAGCATCAGGTTGGCCCCCACGCCGCCAAACAGCGGCACCACGGCGGAGGCGATCACATCCCCCACCAGGCCGCCGGCGGAAAAGTTCTGCAAGTCGTTGAAGTTCATGCTGGCGATGGCGGACATGCCAAGCACCGTCAGCACGAAGCCGATGATCCGTACCGACAGGGTGAGGTAATCCACTTCCAGCAGCTTGCTCGGGCGCCAGAACAGGCTCCAGCCAAGCAGCACCACCAGAGGGGGCACCAGATAGGAGAAGGCCCCGAAGGTAAACATGGTGATGTCGGCGAGCCAGGCACCGGCGCTGCCCGCGAGGTTTTTCACCTCCCCTTGCCAGGAGGTTTGCGACCAGCCGGGATCGGCGGGATGGTAGGTCAGCAGGGCAAGCAAAAGATAGGCAGCCATCAAGGTGATGGCGATCAAGACGGCCTCGAAGATCCGTTGTGTACCTGATAAAGGAGTAAACAGCTTTTTATCGGCCAAACTCCGGCTCCTTTGTGAAAACATGAATGCGGGGATAGGGGGCCTAGTATCCCTGAAAAGCCCACCGATTGTCAGCCAGTGCCTGAGGGCGGGCCTGAAACTCTCTATAAGAAGAAACGAGCGGACCGGCCGCTCGTTTCTGACTATCGTGACTCGTCATGGAACTTGCAAGTCACAGCACAACCCCGCTTATCGGGTGCTGATCACCAGACGACTGCTCTGTTTGACCTCTTCCATCACCACGTAGGTGCGGGTGTCGTTCACGCCCGGCAGACGCAGCAGGGTTTCACCCAGCAGGCGGCGGTAAGCGGACATGTCGCTGACGCGGGTCTTGAGCAGATAGTCGAAATCACCGGACACCAGATGGCACTCCTGGATCTCTTCGAGCACCTGAACAGCCTTGTTGAACTGCTCGAACACATCGGGGGCGCCACGATTGAGGGTAATTTCCACGAACACCAGCAGAGACGCGTCCAGATAATGAGGGTTCAGAATGGCGGCATATCCTTCGATATACCCTTGTCGCTCCAGGCGACGAACCCGTTCCAGACACGGTGTGGGACTCAGGCCAACTCGTTTGGACAACTCAACGTTCGAAATCCTGCCATCCTTTTGCAGTTCATTCAGAATGTTGCGGTCAATCCTGTCCAAATCCTTTAGCCGACTCTTAGCTTCCATCATTTAATTCCATCCTTTGGCTATTTTTTGGTAAGAATCACCAGTCACTTTATAATAATGGTCACAAATCCTGTCAATACCTGAATATACTAGGCGCAAATATCGCTTAACATCTAGGCAACATAAACCACCAATCGATAGACGAGGGATAGCATGATTATCGGTGTACCTAAGGAAATAAAAAACCATGAATATCGCGTAGGCATGGTTCCGGCCAGTGTACGTGAACTGACAGCACGAAACCATACTGTTTTCGTCCAAAGCGGCGCAGGAAATGGCATTGGGTTCAGTGACGCAGATTATCTGGCTGCCGGAGCCGAGATCCTGGCCTCCGCTGCCGAAGTTTTCGCCAAGGCGGAGATGATCGTCAAGGTCAAGGAACCCCAGGCAGTGGAACGGGCCATGCTGCGTCCTGGCCAGACCCTCTTTACCTATCTGCATCTGGCGCCGGACCTGGCCCAGACCCAGGATCTCATCGACAGTGGTGCCGTCTGCATCGCCTATGAAACCGTCACAGACGGTCGTGGCGGTCTGCCCCTGCTGGCCCCCATGTCGGAAGTGGCCGGACGCATGTCTATTCAGGCCGGTGCCCAGGCACTGGAGAAATCCCGTGGCGGCAGCGGCGTGCTGCTCGGTGGTGTGCCCGGTGTGGAACCGGCCAAGGTGGTGATCATCGGTGGTGGTGTGGTGGGCTCCAACGCAGCCCGCATGGCCGTCGGCCTGCGTGCCGACGTCACCATCCTCGACAACAACGTCGATACCCTGCGCCGTCTCGACAGCGAGTTCCAGGGGGCTGCCAAGGTGGTCTACTCCAACCGCGAGACCCTGGAGCGCCATCTGCTGGCGGCGGACCTGGTCATCGGCGGCGTGCTGGTGCCTGGCGCCACTGCGCCAAAACTTGTCAGCCGTGACCACATTGCTCGCATGAAACCCGGTGCGGCCATCGTGGACGTGGCCATCGACCAGGGCGGCTGTGTCGAGACCTCCCATGCCACCACCCATGAAGATCCCACCTTCATCGTCGACGAGGTGGTGCACTACTGCGTGGCCAACATGCCGGGTGCCGTGGCGCGGACCTCCACCGTGGCCCTGAACAACGCCACCCTCCCCTTCATCATCAAGCTGGCCGAACAGGGCTATCGCAACGCTCTGCTCGCCGATCCCCACCTGTTGCACGGCCTGAACGTGATGGCGGGCAAAATCACCTGCAAGGAGGTTGCCGTGGCCCACAATCTGGCTTACACGGATCCCCTGACCCTGCTGAACTGATCGCGTCCCTGCAAAGGGAGGTAGATGAGTGAAAATCCGCCCGCGATGGGCGGTTTTTTTATGCCTGCCATCCCCGGCTCACCCCTCTTGTTGGCGATTGCCCCAATCGATGCGCTGGCCTTTGACCACGGATCACGAATTACCTACAATCGCGCAAACTCATCACGTCTCGGAAATCACATCATGAGCCAAGTCACTCACAGCAAACTGCTGATCCTGGGATCCGGTCCGGCAGGTTACACTGCGGCCGTCTATGCCGCTCGCGCCAACCTCAATCCCCTGCTCATCACCGGCATGCAGCAAGGTGGTCAGCTGACCACCACCACCGAAGTGGAAAACTGGCCAGGGGACGCGGAAGGGCTGACCGGCCCGGCCCTGATGGAGCGCATGAAAGAGCATGCAGAGAAGTTCGATACCCGCATCCTCTTTGATCACATCAATGAAGTGACGCTGACCGAGCGTCCCTTCCGCCTCAAGGGCGACAACGGGGAATACACCTGCGATGCGCTGATCCTCGCCACCGGCGCCTCCGCCAAATACCTGGGTCTGCCCTCAGAAGAGGCCTTCAAGGGCCGCGGCGTCTCCGCCTGCGCCACCTGTGACGGCTTCTTCTACCGCAACCAGGAAGTGGCCGTGGTCGGTGGCGGCAACACCGCCGTGGAAGAGGCTCTCTATCTGGCCAACATCGCCAAGAAGGTGCACCTCATCCATCGCCGCGACGAGTTCCGCGCCGAGAAGATCCTGATCAAGCGCCTCAACGACAAGGTCAAGAGCGGCAATATCGTCCTGCACACCCATCAGACCCTGGACGAAGTACTGGGTGACGACATGGGCGTCACCGGCGTGCGCCTGCGCAGCACCCGGGATGACACCACCTCCGAGCTGCCGCTGATGGGGGTCTTCATCGCCATCGGTCACCAGCCCAACACCCAGATCTTCGAAGGGCAGCTGGCGATGGAAAACGGCTATCTGAAGGTGCGTGGCGGACTGGAAGGGTTCGCAACCCAGACCAGCATCCCGGGCGTGTTCGCCGCCGGCGACGTGGCCGATCACGTCTACCGCCAGGCGATCACCTCCGCAGGGACCGGCTGCATGGCCGCCCTCGATGCAGAGCGATATCTGGACGCACAATAATCGGAAGGATATAAAGGGCATGCCAGTTGGCATGCCCTTTTTTATTGCAAGGAGCAGGATGAAACGAAAAATAATGATAGTGGAAGACAGCCTGACGGTACGCCGCATGCTGACCCAGGCCATTGCGCAGCAGACCGGGCTGGAAATCGACGCCTTCGATACCCTTGAAGGGGCTCGCGATTGCCATGGGGAAGATTATGTGGTCGCCCTGGTGGATCTCACCCTGCCGGACGCCCCCAGCGGAGAAGCTGTCAATGTGCTGAGGGAGCGTGGGTTGCCGGTGGTGATCCTGACGGCCGACATCAGCGAAGAGAAGCGGGAAGCCTGGCTGGAAGCCGGGGTGCTGGACTATGTGATGAAGGATTCACGTCACTCCCTGCAATATGCCGTCGGTCTGGTGCACCGCCTCTACCTCAACCAGGCCATCGAAGTCTTGGTGGTCGACGATTCACGCACCTCCCGTCACCGTACCGCGGCCCAGTTGCGCAAGCAGTTGTTGCAGGTGCACGAGGCCAATTCAGCCCGCGATGCGCTGGCGCAGCTCGAGCAGCACCCCGCCATTCGCCTGATGCTGGTGGACTACTACATGCCGGAGATCGATGGCATCAGCCTGGTGCGAATGCTGCGCGAGCGCTACAGCAAGCAGCAGCTCGCCATCATCGGCATCTCGGTGTCGGACAAACACGGCCTCTCGGCACGCTACCTCAAGCAAGGGGCGAATGATTTTCTCAATCAGCCCTTTGAACCCGAGGAGCTGCAGTGCCGGGTCAGCCACAACCTGGAGGCCCTTGAGCAGTTCAACAACATCCAGGAATCGGCCAACCGAGACTACCTGACCGGACTTTACAACAGACGCTACTGGTTCAACGAGGGTCAAAAGTGGTTCGAGGAGCATCAGCGCCATCAGGCGCAGCTCTCCCTGTGCGTGCTCGATGTGGATCACTTCAAGCAGGTCAATGATCACTGGGGGCATGCCATCGGCGATCAGCTGCTCTGTCATCTGGCCAGGCTGCTCACCCAGTTCTTCCCGGATGCCATGATAGCCCGATTCGGTGGTGAAGAATTTGCCCTGATGGTGCCCCACTGCCCCGTTCCCGTGCTGCTCAAGCGACTGGAAGGGCTTCGTCTGCAAATGCGCCAGCAACCGCTGTCGCGGGAGATATCGCTCTTTGTACGCGCCAGTTTCGGCGTCATCAATGTCGGGCGGCTCTCCATGGACGAGGCGCTGAGCGAGGCAGATCGCCAGTTGTATCAGGCAAAGAATACCGGGCGAGACAAGATAGTCTGTCAGGACGTCTGAGCAAGCATCAGCAGAGACACTCCGTGTAGTACCGCCCGGCGCCCCTTGTGTGGCGGCCGCCGGGTCAATCCCTTCTTCACCGTTCAATAGGTCTTGTCGACCCGCACTCCATCGTTGAAATAGAGGATGCGTACCTTGTCGCCCTGCGCAAAGACCATGGCCGGATCGTAATCCTGGATCACGTTGATGAGCCCATTCTGCTCGTTGCGGATCAGCAGCTCCACCAGCTTGTTCTCCACCACGCTGCCCCCTGACTGAAACTGCTGCACCGCCGCCGCTCCCGCCAGTGCCCCGACCGCAGTGGCAATCTCCCGCCCGTGCCCACCGCCAAACTGGTTGCCGAGCAGCCCGCCAAGCACGGCCCCTCCCAGAGTTTTCCAGCCGGAATGCTCTGATTCCACCATCTGGCGCTGGGTGATGTTGCGCACCGCATCCACCTGGCCGAAGACCACCTGCTCCACCGGACGCGCCGTGTTGCGTTCATACACCGCACTCCAGGCCGGTGCCGTGACAAAGCCAAGCAAGCTGGATACTATCAGGATAATGGCCTTCATCTATGAACCTCTGCCTTATGTCTCGCTATCTTACCGAACTGGATGATGAGCTGTGCTGGTTTCCCTCCCCCAGCCATGCGCTGGAAGAGCCCAACGGGCTGCTCGCGATTGGGGGAGATCTCTCCCCCACTCGGTTGCTGGCAGCTTACCACAGCGGGATCTTTCCGTGGAATGAACCCCATCAGCCACTGCTGTGGTGGTCACCGGATCCCAGGGGAGTCATCGTGCCCGAGGAACTCCACATCGGCCGCAGCCTGCAGAAGTGTTTGCGCCGCACCCCCTTCGAGATTTACATCAATCGCGCCTTTGATGACGTCATTGCAGCCTGCGCCGCCCCCCGTCGCACCGCCAGCGGCACCTGGATAAGTGCCCCCATGATCGACGCCTATCGGCGCCTTCATCGCCTCGGTCATGCCCACTCCATCGAGATCTGGCAGGATGATCAGTTGCAGGCAGGCCTCTATGGTCTCTCCCTGGGTCGACTCTTTTGTGGTGAATCCATGTTCAGCCGCATCGACAATGGCGCCAAACTGGCCATGGTGGCCCTCTGTCGCCACTTTGCAGGGCACGGCGGTGCCCTCATCGACTGCCAGATGCAAAACGACTTTCTGGCCACGCTGGGCGTCCAGGAGTGGCCAAGGCAGCGCTTTCTGACCACCCTGGCCACCCTGACCCGGCAACCGTTGCAAGAGGGATGCTGGCAACCGAGGAGAGTCAGCCTATGAGTGAAGAAGTGATCCTCAAGGTCGGGCTGACCCCCAGGCACCCGTGCAGCTACCTCGGTCACGAGCAGGAGCAGTTGCTGGTCCTGATGGACCATGAATTGCTCAACGCCGCCGGGTACGAACGGCTGCTGACGGCAGGATTCCGGCGCAGTGGCAACGACATCTATCGTCCTCACTGCCCCGCCTGCAGCGCCTGCCAATCCTTGCGCATACACAGTGAACGCTTCACCCCGAGCCGTGGGCAGAAACGCATCCGCCAGTTGAACCGAGATCTCGAACTCGTGCTGAGCTATGACGACAAGCCCGAGTATTACCAGCTCTATGAACGCTATATCCGTGAGCGCCATAGGGATGGCAGCATGTATCCACCGAGCCGGACCCAATACAAGGGGTTCCTGCACTGCGACTGGATGCCCCCCCTCTATCTGGAGATGCGCAAGGAGGGACGCCTCATCGGCGTGGCCACCACGGACCTGCTTCCCCACTCTCTGAGCGCCATGTACACCTTCTTCGACCCCGACTATGCCGACCGGTCGCTCGGCACCTTCGCCATCCTGAGCCAGTTGGAACTGGCCAGACGTACCGGTCGTCAGTGGCTCTATCTGGGGTATCTGGTGGAGGAGTGCCGCAAGATGAATTACAAGCGCCAATACCTGCCCCATGAGCTGCTGGTACAGGGCGAATGGAAAAAAATCGACACCAAGCCCGAGTAAACTTTACACATAGCCTTAAATCCGGCATGATCCAGCGGTTTTTTGTTGTGGCTTATCAAGAGGATTCAATGGCTAAAGAAGACAGTATTGAGATGCAGGGTACCATTCTCGAAACCTTGCCCAATACCATGTTCCGTGTGGAACTGGAAAATGGTCACGTGGTTATCGCTCATATTTCCGGCAAGATGCGCAAAAACTACATCCGTATCCTGACTGGCGACAAAGTAACGGTGGCTCTGACTCCGTACGATCTCTCCAAGGGACGTATTGTTTTCCGCTCTCGCTAAGCCAGGAATTCAGCAAAAAACCCCAGCCTCTCGGTTGGGGTTTTTTGTCATTTCCGGCCTTGCTCACAGTCAGTGAGAGACAGCTTCAACGTTGACCTGAAAATCAAAGCTGAGGCTGTTGTTCACCAGCTCGACCTTCACGATGCCGCCATCGACCAGGGAACCGAACAGGATCTCGTTGGCCAGGGGCTTCTTGAGGTGCTCCTGAATGACCCGGCCCATGGGTCTTGCCCCCATTGCCCTGTCATACCCTTTCTCTGCCAACCAGTGGCGCGCCTCTTCAGACACCTCCAGTGAAACGCCCTTGGCATCCAGCTGAACCTGCAACTCGACGATGAACTTGTCGACCACCTGATGGATCACTCTCATGTCGAGATGGTTGAACCAGATGGTGTGATCGAGCCGGTTGCGGAACTCCGGACTGAACGTCTTGTTGATCACCGCCATGGCATCGTGGCTCATGTCCTGCTGCTGGAAACCGATGGACTTGCGCTGGGTCTCCTGAACCCCTGCGTTGGTGGTCATCACCAGGATCACATTGCGAAAATCTGCCTTGCGCCCGTTGTTGTCCGTCAGGGTACCGTTGTCCATCACCTGCAGCAGCAGGTTGAAGACATCCGGGTGCGCCTTCTCGATCTCGTCAAGCAGCACGACGGAGTGCGGATGCTTGAGGACGGAGTCGGTCAACAGCCCTCCCTGCTCGAATCCCACGTAACCGGGAGGAGCCCCGATCAACCGGGACACGGTATGGCGTTCCATGTATTCCGACATGTCAAATCGCAATACCTCGACCCCGAGCGCCTTGCCCAGTTGCTGGGTCACTTCGGTCTTGCCCACCCCGGTCGGGCCGGCAAACAGGAAGCAGCCCACAGGTCGACGTTCGTTGCCAAGCCCTGAACGTGACAACCGAATGGCATCGGTCAGCACCTCGATGGCCTTGTCCTGCCCGAACACCACCATCTTGAGATTACGCTCCAGGTTCTTCAGCACTTCCTTGTCGGAGGAGGAGACAGATTTCTCGGGAATACGGGCAATCTTGGCAACAATGGCTTCGATTTCCGGCACATTGATCACCTTCTTGCGCTTGCTGACGGGCAAGAGGCGTTGCCCTGCCCCCGCTTCGTCGATGACGTCGATGGCCTTGTCAGGCAGATGGCGATCATTGATGTACTTGGCGGAGAGCTCCACCGCCGCCCGGATCGCCTTGACGGTATAACGCACGCCATGGTGAGACTCATAACGGCTCTTGAGTCCCATCAGAATGCGAGTGGTGTCGTCTACTGTGGGCTCGACGATGTCGATCTTCTGGAAGCGACGAGCCAGAGCCCTGTCCTTCTCGAAGATCTGGGCATATTCCTGGTAGGTGGTGGAGCCCACGCAGCGCAGCAAACCATTGGAGAGCAGCGGCTTGATGAGGTTGGCCGCATCCAGCTGGCCACCGGAAGCAGCACCAGCGCCAATGATGGTGTGGATCTCGTCGATGAAGAGGATGGCCCCCTCCTGACGTTCAATCTGCTTGAGCAGCACCTTGAGGCGCTTCTCAAAGTCACCACGATACTTGGTGCCCGCCAGCAGGGAGCCCATGTCCAGGGAGTAGATGGTGCTACCCGCAATCACCTCGGGCACATCCCCCTTGACGATACGGTAGGCAAGCCCTTCGGCGATGGCGGTCTTGCCCACACCGGCTTCCCCGACCAGCAAGGGGTTGTTCTTGCGGCGGCGGCACAATACCTGAATGGTGCGATTGAGCTCCTGATCACGGCCGATGAGCGGATCGATACGCCCCTCCAGCACCAGCTGGTTGAGGTTGGTGGCAAAGCTTTCTATCTGGGCAGAGGATACCTCGTCATCAGATTCCGCATTGTTGCCACCACTCTCGGGCTTGTTGTCCTTGCGCACCCCGTGGGACAGGAAGTTCACCACATCCAGGCGGCTTATTTCGGCTTTTTTCAGGAAATAGGCGGCCTGGGACTCTTGTTCGCTGAAGATGGCAACCAGGACATTGGCACCACTCACCTCGGTATTGCCGGACGACTGGACATGGAAGACGGCACGTTGCAGCACGCGCTGGAAGCCCAGCGTCGGCTGGGTTTCCCTGTCTTCGTCGTCACGGGGGATGAGCGGAGTCGTTTGATTGATGAAGGCGCGGATCTCTTTGCGCATCTGTTCCACATCCGCACCACATGAACTCAGCGCCTCATGGGCTGAGCTGTTATCCAGCAGGGCCAACAACAGGTGCTCGACGGTCATGAATTCGTGGCGCTCGTCACGGGCCAGTTTGAAAGCCTCGTTCAGCGTCTTTTCTAGATCTTTGTTCAACATAGGCACCTCCCCTCAGTACAGCAACAATGCGGTGTCGTTATCGCCATCAAGTCATCAGATTCAAGCCTTTTCCATGGTACATAGCAGTGGATGTTCGTTGTTACGTGAATAGGTGTTGACCTGGACCACTTTGGTCTCGGCAATCTCGGCGGTAAATGTGCCGCAGACTCCCTTACCACTATAATGCACGCTCAGCATCACCTGAGTGGCCTTCTCCAGATCCATACCAAAGAACCTTTGCAGCACCTCCACCACGAACTCCATCGGTGTGTAGTCGTCGTTGTTCAGGACGACCTTGTACATGGGTGGCGGTTGCAGCTTCGTTTTCTCTGCCTCTGCAATCTCTTCATTAGCAAAGAGTTCTTTCTGCTTGCTCATAGTTGCGCTTTGGTACCTCTAGATTACTACCGTGTCGCTCAAGATTGTCAATAGACTTGTTAACCAGATCACATCGGTTGTTAACAACTTCTTGACTCGCTTAAAAGTTGGACTAGATTGGTTACTTGCTAATCGGCGCCCGTCTGCTACGGGGTCATGCCCTAGTTATATAAGGCTGGCGCAGGTTACTCAACGACTTCAGGGTAATCAATAAAAGGATGTAGATGTATGGCAACCGGAACAGTCAAGTGGTTCAACAACGCAAAAGGATTTGGGTTTATCTGTCCGGAAGGCGGTGGTGAAGACATCTTCGCTCACTACTCCACGATTCAAATGGAAGGTTACAAGACCTTGAAAGCAGGTCAGGCAGTCAACTTTGAACTGCAGCAGGGGCCGAAAGGAAATCATGCCTCTGTCATCGTGCCAAACGAAGCACAGAACATCTAAGAGTCAAACTGGATAAATTAAAAAGCGGCATCCCAAGGGATGCCGCTTTTTTATGGACAGGCACGAAGAGGGGAACAAGAAAGGCCAGGCCTTCCCTGTTCCCTGCTGCAGCTACCTCAGCGGGCCAGCAGGATGTTCAGCATGCGACGCAGCGGCTCGGCGGCGCCCCACAGCAACTGGTCACCCACGGTAAAGGCGGCCAGGTACTCCGGACCCATATTGAGCTTGCGCAGACGACCCACCGGGATGCTGAGGGTGCCAGTAACGGCAGCCGGGGTCAGCTCGCGGGCGGTGATGTCGCGATCGTTGGGGATCACCTTGACCCAGTCGTTGTGGGCAGCCAGCAGGGCTTCGATCTCGGCCAGCGGCACATCTTTTTTCAGCTTGATGGTGAAGGCCTGGCTGTGGCAGCGCAGGGCCCCGATCCGCACGCACAGACCATCCACCGGGATAGCGGCGTTTTCGATACCCAGGATCTTGTTGGTCTCGGCCTGGCCCTTCCACTCTTCACGGCTCTGGCCGTTGTCGAGCTTGGTGTCGATCCAGGGAATGAGGCCACCGGCCAGCGGCACACCGAAATTGTCCACCGGCAGGGTGCCGGAGCGGGTCTTCTCGGTGATCTTGCGCTCGATGTCGAGGATGGCGGAGGCGGGATCCGCCAGCTCCACCGCCACTTCATCCCGCAGCATGCCCATCTGGGTGACCAGCTCGCGCATGTGGCGGGCACCACCACCGGAGGCCGCCTGATAGGTGGCCACGCTCACCCACTCCACCAGATCGGCCTTGAACAGGCCACCCAGGGCCAGCAGCATCAGGCTGACGGTGCAGTTGCCGCCAACGAAGGTCTTGATGCCGTTGTTCAGGGCATCTTCGATGACGTCGCCGTTGACCGGATCCAGGATGATGACCGCGTCCTTCTCCATGCGCAGGGAGGAGGCGGCATCAATCCAGTAGCCCTGCCAGCCGGCGGCTTTCAGGCGCGGATAGACATCCTTGGTGTAGTCGCCGCCCTGGGCGGTGATGATGACGTCCTGTTCGGCCAGCGCCTCGAGATCGAAGGCGTCCTGCAGGGTGCCGGCATCGACGCCAAAATTGGGGGCGGCCTCACCGGCCTGGGAGGTGGTGAAGAAGGTGGGTTGAATGCGGGCAAAATCCTTCTCTTCCTGCATCCGGCTCATCAAGACCGAACCCACCATGCCACGCCAACCGACCAAACCTACTTTTTTCATAATGTCCTACCCTGGATAGCTGCTTATAGAAATCGTGTGTGGTACCCGTGACCCCCTGCCTTGGCGCCAGCCGTTTACAAGGGATTCACAATATATGAGTTGCAAAAAATGCGTCTGTCCACATTACGGATTGTGACGGCGGGCGCAAGTCGAATTGCGCAATATTCTGTGCCATTCGCTGCAATATCCGTCGGCCTGGCCGACCTGCGGGCAGCCGGTTGGCATCCAGCCTCCACTTGGGGCATCATTGAGACCGACCGGCAGCCCCGCTGCCCCTCGGGGACGGCCCCGAGGCCTCCTGATACGCAGGGACGACCCTGCCTCCTGCGGAATCTGCCTTATGTCTTGGTTGCTATTGCTGTTGGCCGGCCTGTTCGAGGTCGCCTGGGCCATCGGCCTCAAATACACCGACGGTTTCAGCCGTCCCCTCCCCACCCTGCTGACCCTGATCGCCATGGCCGTGAGCGTGCTGCTGCTCGCCATGGCGGTCAAACAGCTGCCCCTTGGCACCGCCTACGCGGTCTGGACCGGCATCGGCGCGGTAGGCACCGTGCTGATGGGGATCTGGCTGTTCAACGAACCGGCCACCCTGGCCCGAGTGCTCTGCCTGCTGCTGATCATCGGCGGGATCCTGGGTCTGAAATTCATCGGTTAGGCGCGCTGAAAGGGCCGGGTACACCGGCCCCGACGTGGCAAGCTCCAGGGGACGATGTCAGCCCGGCGTGTTGCCGTGTTCCTCTGCTTGCTGATGTGTTCGCAGGCGGTGGCTAAAGGCGGGCGGCACAGACGTGGCATGGCGAGCAAGATCCTCCCCATGACCGCCCGGGCGAGCATGGGGCGCCTCCTTTTATCTTTTCGTCTGCTCCTTCAATCACTCCACCAGCGTCTGCTCGATGCGGGCCCCAGGCATCATCTGCGTGAGACCGGCAATCAGCCTGTCGCCGGCCTCCCACAAGGCTGTGCGCGGCATCGGCGGCAGACACTCCAGAATGAACCACATCCGGGGGGAAGAGAGGCTCAGGCGAGTGCGGATCCCCTGGCGCCAGTTCCAGCGGCGACAGGTGACGCCGAGATCGTCCCGCCACACCACCTCTCCGGGAGCCGGTGCCTCCTGGGTTGGCAGCCCTTCTTTGAGGGTGTCAAAGCATTCGCTGCCATCGGCAATCACCAGGCGCGGCGCTCCCACATAGGCCGCCAGATCCTCCCCGCCCACGGGAATGGCATACTCGATGCTGATGGCGTTGTAGAGATCGACAACGGGATCGATGGCAGGCAAGACGCCATCGCGCAGCACCCGCTTGCGCAGTGCCTGGGCCGAGCAGGGCGTGCGGGCAGGCTTGGCGCCAAACCCCTTGAATACCTGATCCCAGGCGGCCAGATGTTCAAGGGCCCAGGGGGCCTCGTCGGTGCCAAGGGCCGCACATGCCCGGGCCAGGGCCCGCTCCCCCACCAGAGTGTCAATCACGGGGGCGGCTTCCACCACGATGCTGAGGGCACAAAAGCCCGGCGCCAACCTGGCTATCTCGGGGTCTATACGGGGGATCATCGGGAACATTCAGCACTCCTGGTCAAGGTTCATCAAGACGGGGGGGCGGAACGGGCACGGGCGCTCCCCTCTTTTCCTTCCCCCGCCAACGGTTGACGCCATGATGAAGGGCACAGGGTCATAATAAAATTTACTTTATCTTAATTATGTTAAGTAAAACTGATGACCCAACCCTCTTTCCCATGAAAAATCGCCGCCCCGCAGCGCACCGCCCGGTCCCACTACCACACCCCGCCCCTCCAATGCAGCCCTGGGCAAGCCCACACCATTGCCCTGGCCGCTTTCCCCGTCACTCATGCTATTATCTGCGTCCAAACATGAGCCCATAAAATCAGGACATTGTGATGACCGACCACACTTTTATTCCCGGCAAGGACGCAGCGCTGGAAGACTCCATCGAACGCTTCCAGACCAAGCTGCAAGCCCTGGGGTTTGATATCGAAGAGGCCTCCTGGCTCAACCCCGTGCCCAACGTCTGGTCCGTGCACATCCGGGACAAGGAGTGCGCCCTCTGCTTCACCAACGGCAAGGGTGCCAGCAAGAAGGCGGCGCTCGCCTCCGCCCTTGGCGAGTATTTCGAGCGTCTCTCCACCAACTACTTCTTCGCCGATTTCTACCTGGGCGAGCAGGTCGCCAATGGCGACTTCGTCCACTACCCGAACGAGAAGTGGTTCCCTATCGAGGGGGATCAGCTTCCCACTGGTCTGCTCGACTCCTTCACCCGCAAGTTCTACAACCCGGACGGGGAAGTGACCGCCGACATGTTGGTGGACCTGCAGTCCGGCAACGAGGAGCGCGGCATCGTCGCCCTGCCCTTCGAGCGTCAGTCCGACCACCAGACCGTCTACATCCCGATGAACATCGTCGGCAACCTGTATGTTTCCAACGGCATGAGTGCCGGCAACACCCGCACCGAGGCCCGCACCCAGGGGTTGTCGGAGGTGTTCGAGCGCCACGTGAAGAACAAGATCATCGCCGAGGCCATCAGCCTGCCCCAGATCCCGGGCGAGGTCATCGCCCGTTACCCGGGCATCAAGGCCTCCATCGATGCACTGGAGGCCGAAGGCTTCCCCATCTACAGCTTCGATGCCTCCCTCGGCGGCCGTTATCCGGTCATCTGCGTGGTGCTGCTCAACCCGAGCAACGGCACCTGCTTTGCCTCCTTCGGCGCCCACCCGCGCTTCGAGGTCGCCTTCGAGCGTACCGTCACCGAACTGCTGCAAGGGCGCAGTCTCAAGGATCTGGACGTCTTCGTGCCGCCGTCGTTCGACAACGAGCAGGTGGCGGATCACCACAACCTGGAGACCCACTTCATCGACTCCTCCGGCCTCATCAGCTGGGATCTGTTCAAGGAAGAGTCCGACTTCGAGTTTGCCGACTGGGACTTCCGTGGCACCTCGCAAGAGGAGTTCGACCACCTGATCGGCATCTTCCACGAGCTGGAGCAGCCGGTCTACATCGCCGACTATGAGCACCTGGGTGTCTACGCCTGCCGCATCCTGGTGCCCGGTATGTCCGACATCTATCCGGTGGAAGATCTGCTGCTGGCCAACAACACCATGGGGGCCCACCTGCGGGAAACCATCCTGGCGCTGCCGGCGCTCGAGTGGGACGCAGAGCAGTACATGGCCCTGTTCGACCAGTTGGATGAAGAGGGTCACGACGAGCGGACCCGGGTACGCGAGCTGCTCGGCATCGCCGCCGCCAAGGGCACTGCCCTGCACACCCTGCGCGTCGGTGAGCTCAAAGCCATGCTGGCGCTGGCCGCTGGTGACCTGGAGAGCGCCCTCGACCTCATCGACTGGACCATGGAGTTCAACCAGTCGGTGTTCCCGGCAGATCGCGCCGCTTACTACCGTGCCCTGCGCGCCTGCGTCGAGCTTTTCCTCGACGAGGACCGCGACCCCGAGCAGTACCGCCCGGTGTTCGCCCGCATGTTCGGGGAAGAGACCCTGGCGCAGGCGTGGGCCAACGCCCGCGGCGAGGCGCGCTTCCACGGTCTGGAAGCCGCCGATCTCTCCCTCTCCCAGTTCCCGCTGCACCAGAAACTGCTGGCCGCTTACGAGAAATTGCAAAAAGCCAAACGAATCCATACCTGGAACTGATATGCTAGCGTGACGAAGGGGCCTTATGGCCCCTTCTGTTTTATGGTCTACGCTTTGGCTGGCCGTGCCACAAAGATGAAATAAAAGACAAAAAATACCTCTTAGGGGGTTGTTAATTTGGCACTCATGGTGCAGTGCGGCTGCACAGGTGCCTTGCCGGTACTTTTTTAAGGGTGTCCTTTATAAGTTCTTAAAAATCATAAAATTAATAACAGACTCATTTCTGTTTCACCTGAAACCTGGTGTAAAGAAACGCTTCCGGATGGCGAAAAATCCTGTAGTAAAATTACATTCACAATCTGTAATTCTTGATCGGAGTCAATTTTGGGGATCAGCCCCTTTGTTATGATTTCCACAGGCAAAATATGCAGGTACTGAGAATTGAAAGCAGAATCTCCCTTTGATTGTCTGAAGCCCGAAGCCATCGCCGCCCTGGCCGAAGACATTACCTATGCCAAGGCCACCAAGCCCGCATACAAGGTCATTCCCCTGGCCATCACCGCTGGCGCCTTCATCGCCATCGCCTTCGTCTTCTATATCACCGTCACCACGGGCTCAAGCGGCATGGCCTGGGGCATGTCCAAGCTGGTGGGCGGCATCTGCTTCTCCCTCGGTCTCATCCTCTGCGTCCTGCTCGGCGCCGAACTGTTCACCTCCACTACCCTCACCCTGGTAGCCAAGGCGGCGAATCGCATCAGCTGGGCCCAGCTGCTCAAGAACTGGGGACTGGTCTACTTCGGCAACCTCATCGGCGGTCTCATCATCGTCGGCCTCATCATCATGTCGGCACAATACATGGCAGCGGATGGTCAGTGGGGGCTGAACGCCATGAAAGTGGCCCAGCACAAGATCCATCACACCTTCTTCGAGGCCGTGGCCCTTGGCATCCTCTGCAACCTCATGGTGTGTCTCGCCGTGTGGATGGCCTTCGGCGCCCGCAGCGCCACCGACAAGGTGATGGTGATGTTGCTCCCCGTCGCCATGTTCGTGGCCTCAGGTTTCGAGCACAGCATCGCAAACATGTTTATGATCCCGGTCGGTATCGCCATCCACAGCGTCGCGAGCCCGGAATTCTGGCAGGCCATCGGCCAGGATCCGGCAACCTTTGCCGACCTGACCGTATCCAACTTCGTCCTGCACAACCTCATTCCTGTCACCATAGGTAATATCATTGGTGGTGGCGTCATGGTTGGGCTGACTTACTGGTTTATCTTCCGTCGCCATCATTAAGGATGGCGGCAGACACATAAATACCTTGAGAGGTAATGAAAATGGCAGAACTTAACGAACAGTTCCAAAAAGCATGGGAAGGCTTCGCAGCCGGTGAATGGCAGACCTCTGTCAACACCCGTGACTTCATCCAGAAGAACTACACCCCGTATGAAGGTGACGAGTCCTTCCTGGCTGGCGCGACCGAAGCCACCACCAAGCTGTGGGACAAGGTCATGGAAGGCATCAAGATCGAGAACCGCACTCACGCGCCGGTCGATTTTGATACCGACCTGCCCTCCACCATTACCGCTCACGATGCCGGCTATATCGACCAGAGCCTGGAGCAAATCGTTGGTCTGCAGACCGACAAGCCGCTCAAGCGCGCCATCATCGCCAACGGCGGTATCAAGATGGTCAAGACCTCTTGCGAAGTGTACGGTCGTCAGCTTGACCCCATGGTCGAGAAGATCTTCACCGAGTACCGCAAGACTCACAACCAGGGCGTGTTCGACGTCTACACCAAAGACATCCTGAACTGCCGCAAGTCCGGCGTCATCACCGGTCTGCCGGATGCCTACGGCCGTGGCCGTATCATCGGTGACTACCGTCGTGTTGCCCTGTACGGTATCGACTTCCTGATGGCCGACAAACTGGCCCAGTTCAAGTCCCTGCAGGCTGACCTGGAAAACGGTGTCAACCTGGAAGCCACCATCCGTCTGCGCGAAGAGATCTCCGAGCAGCACCGTGCCCTGGCCCAGATGAAGGTGATGGCTGCCAAATATGGCTGCGACATCTCCGTACCGGCCAAGACCGCCAAAGAAGCCGTCCAGTGGACCTACTTCGCCTACCTGGCGGCGGTCAAGTCCCAGAACGGCGCGGCCATGTCCTTCGGTCGTACCTCCAGCTTCCTGGACATCTACATCGAGCGTGACCTGCAAAAAGGCCTGATCACCGAGCAAGAAGCCCAGGAGCTGATGGACCACATGGTCATGAAGCTGCGTATGGTTCGCTTCCTGCGTACCCCGGAATACGATTCACTGTTCTCCGGCGACCCGATGTGGGCCACCGAGACCCTGGCCGGTATGGGCGTTGATGGCCGTACCCTGGTCACCAAGAACAGCTTCCGTATGCTGAACACCCTGTACACCATGGGCCCGTCCCCTGAGCCGAACCTGACCATCCTGTGGTCCGAGAAGCTGCCGGTCGGTTTCAAGAAGTACTGCGCCAAGGTATCCATCGAGACCTCTTCCGTTCAGTACGAGAACGACGACCTGATGCGTCCGGACTTCAACAACGATGACTACGCCATCGCTTGCTGTGTGTCTCCGATGATCGTCGGCAAACAGATGCAGTTCTTCGGTGCCCGTGCCAACCTGGCCAAGACCATGCTGTATGCAATCAACGGCGGTATGGACGAGAAGCTCAAGATCCAGGTCGGTCCTAAGACCGAAATGGTCACCTCCGAGTACCTCGACTACAACGACGTGATGGACAGACTGGATCACTTCATGGACTGGCTGGCCAAGCAGTATGTCGCCGCCCTGAACATCATCCACTACATGCACGACAAGTACAGCTACGAAGCCTCCCTGATGGCGCTGCACGACCGTGACGTCTATCGCACCATGGCCTGTGGTATCGCCGGTCTGTCCGTAGCCGCTGACTCCCTGTCTGCCATCAAGTACGCCAAGGTCAAGCCGGTACGTGATGCCGATGGCGTCTCCATCGACTTCGAAATCGAAGGCGAGTACCCGCAGTTCGGCAACAACGACGCTCGCGTCGATGACATCGCCTGCGACCTGGTCGAGCGCTTCATGAAGAAGATTCAGAAGCTCAACACCTACCGCGGTGCCGTGGCTACCCAGTCCGTGCTGACCATCACCTCCAACGTGGTGTACGGCAAGAAGACCGGTAACACCCCGGATGGTCGTCGCGCCGGTGCGCCGTTCGGCCCGGGTGCCAACCCGATGCACGGTCGTGACCAGAAGGGTGCCGTTGCTTCCCTGACGTCCGTCGCCAAGCTGCCGTTCGCCTACGCCAAAGATGGTATCTCCTATACCTTCTCCATCGTGCCGAACGCGCTGGGCAAAGACATGGAAGCCCAGAAAGCCAACCTGGCCGGCCTGATGGATGGTTACTTCCACCATGAAGCCAACCTGGAAGGTGGTCAGCACCTGAACGTCAACGTGATGAACCGTGAAATGCTGCTGGACGCCATGGAAAACCCGGAGAAATATCCGCAGTTGACCATCCGCGTATCCGGTTATGCCGTTCGCTTCAACTCCTTGACCAAGGAGCAACAGCAAGACGTCATCACCCGTACCTTCACCGCTTCTCTGTAATAGCGTCTCGGTGAACAAAAACCGGCGCCCAGGCGCCGGTTTTTTTATGCCTGATAGTCAGGGGACATCGGCCTGAACCTGCCGGCAAGGCCGGCTCTCCCCTCCTCTCATCCCGCCTTGTTCAGGGCCGCCCACCCGCAGTCAGACGGCGATTGATATCGGCGATGACCGGGGCGATATCCGCCAGGGTGTCGATGATGTAGTGCGCCCCCGCCGCCCGCAGTTTGGCCTCGGCCGGTACGCGCCGGGCGGCGATCTCCGTCTCGCTCATGGCGGCAAACTCGTCCCAGGTGGCGCCAAACTCGTTGCCGGAGACCGACAATCCCACCGTCCACATGCCCGCGTTCAACCCTTCGCTGATACCCGGCACGGCGTCATCTACCTTGATGCAACGATGCACGGCGCTCACTCCCAGCGCAATCACGTTGGCCAGCGCCATCCAGGGGCCGGGGCGACCACCAGCCTTGAGATCGTCAGTGGCGACCCAGTGATCCGGGCGATAACCGTGATCGGCCGCAGCAGGTACCAGCGCTTCCATCACCGGACGGGGGTAACCGGAGCAGGAGCCGATGCGCAGCCCCTGGCCCCGCAGTGCCTCCAGCACCGGCAGTACCCCGGGAATGGGTGCGGCAAAGCGGGTCACGGCGGCAATCTGCAGCGGCATAAAGGTGTGATAGAGGTGGTCCACCTCGGCGTGGCTCATGGGGTGGCCGAAGCGGGCCTGCCAGCGCGCATCCACCGAGGGCAGACGGCCGAGCGCGGCGATATGATCCCACTTGCCCAACCCCATGGGCTGGCGCGCCTCATCCAGAGTCACTGCAAAGTCATAGGTGCGGGCGAAGGCCTCCACGAAGATGGAGGTGGGGGCGAAGGAGCCGAAATCGACGACGGTGCCAGCCCAGTCGAGGATCAGCGCCTCTACGTCGGTGGTCGGGTCTGCGGCAATCTGCAAGTCAGTCATGGTGATCTTCCTGTTTCGGTGAAAGGGCGATCTCGCCGAGGGCGCGATCGAGAATGGCGATGGCGCGCACCAGATCGGCGCGAGCGATATTGAGCGGCGGCGAGAGCTGGATGACATTGCCCTGGGAGACCTTGAAGCTGAGCCCCAGCTCAAGACAGCGGTAGAGCAGTCGCTCGGCGGCCTGGCTGTTGCGGGTGCGACTCTGGTGATCGACCACCAGATCGAGCGCCCAGAGCAAACCTATGCCGCGCACCTGCCCGATCAGCGGGTGGCGTTCGGCAAGCGCTGCCAGTTCGCGCTCCATAAAGCGACCATCCTCCCGCACCTTGGCTAGCAACCCCTCTTCTCGGATGGTAGCGATGGTGGCGAGGGCCGCCGCGCAGCCAATGGGGCTCTTCTCGTGGGTGTAGTGACCGAGCGAGATGGCTGCCGCCTGGTTGAAACGATCCCGGGTGATGAGCGCCGCAAACGGCACCATCCCGCCCCCCAACCCCTTGCCCAGACAGATGATGTCGGGCTCGATGCCGAATTCTTCAAAGCTGAACCAGTGGCCGGAGCGCCCCAAGGCATTCGGGATCTCGTCGACAATCAGCAGCACCTTGTGGCGATCGCAGATCTCCCGCACCCGCTGCCAGTAGGCCCTTGAGGGCACCTGCACATCGGTGTTGCGGATGGGCTCGGCGATAAAGGCGCCGATCCCTCCCTCCTTCTCGATGACGTACTCCAGATAATCGGCATAGTGCAGGTCATCCCCCTCCCCGCGATACCAGACACCGCGATAGCGGGTGGGCGGCGGAATGCGCTCCACACCGGCCATCAAGGGGCCCATGCCGGCGCGAAAACAGGCCTCGCCGCCGACCGAGATGGCATCGAGGGAGGCGCCGTGAAAGGCATCCCACAGGGATACCACCTTGCTGTTGCCGGTGATGAAACGGGCAAGCTTCAGGGCAATCCCCACTACCTCGCTGCCACCGGGGGCGAACAGCACCCGGTTGAGATCGCCGGGGGCCAGTTCGGCCAGGGTGCGGGCGCAGTCGATGGCGACCTGATGGGTGTAGCGGCGGGGCGCAAACGGCAGATCGGCGAGTTGCTGTTGCACCGCGGCCACCACGTTAGGATGACCGTGGCCCAGCTGATGGACGCTGTTGCCGTGGAAATCGAGATACTGTTTGCCCGATACACTGGTCAGCCAGCTCCCCTGCGCGCGCTCAATCAGATCCAAACAGGGGGTGGAGAGCGCCTGATGGAGAAAGTAGCGGCTATCCTCCGCCAATCCGGCCTGTACCTCTTCGCTCATCACCACGCTGGTGGTGACCATCGCCTTTGGCTACGCCTATGCCCTCACCCGCACCTGCATGCCGGGCAAGCCCCTGTTTCGCCTCATCGGTTTGATCCCGCTGTTGATGCCCTCCCTGCTGCCCGCCATCAGTCTGGTCTACTGGTTTGGCAATCAGGGGGTCGCCAAGGGGCTGCTCGGCGGCGAGAGCATCTACGGCCCCATCGGCATCGTCATCGGTCTGGGCTTCTGGTGCTTCCCTCACGCCCTGATGATCCTTATCACGGCGCTCGGTCAGAGCGACACCCGCCTCTATGAAGCCTCCCGGGTGCTCGGCAGCAGCGGCTGGCGCACCTTTGTCACCGTCACCCTGCCCACCGCCCGTTATGGCCTGCTCAGCGCAGCCATCGCGGTCTTCACCCTCACCATCTGCGACTTCGGGGTGGCCAAGGTGATTGGCGGCCAGTACAGCGTGCTGGCTACCGACATCTACCGGCAGGTGATCGGGATGCAGAACTTCTCGCTGGGCGCCGTTGCCAGCGTCACCCTGCTGCTGCCGGCACTGTTGAGCTTTGCCCTGGAGCACAGAGTGCGCAGCAAGATGCAGGAGCAGAGCAGCACCAAGGCGGTGCCCTATCAACCCAAGCCCCATCGGCTGCGGGATCTGCTGGCGCTCGGCTGGTGTACCCTCTGGGCCCTGCTGTTTCTGGCGCTGGTGGGGATGGCCGTTTACGGCTCCCTGGTGCAGTTCTGGCCCTACAACCTCGCTCTGACGCTGGATCACTACGCCTTTGACAGCAACAGCGTCTATGGCTGGCAGCCCTTTACCAACACCTTGCAGCTGGGCCTCTATACCGCGCTGATCGGCACCGTGCTGGTGATGGTGCTGGCCTGGGTGCAGGAGAAGGGACGCCACTTCGCGCCGCTGCGCCAGCTGCTGCATCTGCTCGCCATGCTGTCGCTGGCGGTACCCGGCATGGTGCTGGGGCTCGGCTACATCTTCTTTTTCAACGGCAATCCGCTCTTTGGCGGCCTCTACGGCACCCTGCCACTAATGGTGCTCTCCTGCGTCATCCACTACTACACCGTGGGCCATATGACAGCGCTGACCAGCCTCAAGCAGCTGCCCAAGGAGCTGGAGCTGGTGGCCATCTCATTGCGCATTCCGCTCTGGAAGGCGTTCTGGCGAGTGACGCTGCCCGCCTCCCTGCCCGCGCTGCTGGAGATCTTCATCTATCTGTTCGTCAACGCCATGACCACCACCTCGGCGGTGATCTTCCTCTATTCGAGCGACAGCGTGCTCGCCTCCATTGCCGTGCTCAATATGGAAGATTCCGGCGACACCGCCGCGGCCGCCGCCATGGCCACCCTGATCCTGCTGGCCGCCGCCACCGTCAAGCTGCTCCAGCTCTTTTTGAGCCGCGCCCTGCTGGATCGCACCCAGCGCTGGCGCCATCAATAACCTTATCGAGGAGTCATCATGTCCACTCTCCCCTTCTGGCTGGCCGAAGCGCTCGCCGCCGAACAGCCCGCGCCCCCCACGCCACTTCACGGCATCCACGAGGCCGATGTCTGCATCGTCGGCGGCGGCTTTACCGGGCTGTGGAGCGCCATCGCCCTTAAACAGGCCGAGCCACACTTGCGCATCATGGTGCTGGAGAAAGATCGCTGCGGCAGCGGCGCCTCCGGGCGCAACGGCGGCTGTTTGCTCACCTGGTCGGCCAAATACCTGACCTTAAAGCGCCTCTTTGGCGAAGAGCAGGCCGCCTGGCTGGTACAAAGATCCGAGCAGGCGGTGCACGAGATCGCCCGCTTCTGCGAAACGCACAACATTGAGGCGGAGCTGAGGGTCGAGGGCACCTGCTACACCGCCACCAGCGAGGCGCAGCGCGGCCTGATGGAGCCGGTATTACGGGAGCTACAGCGAGCCGACCTTAACCAGTGGCAGGCGATTGCAGAGGGTGAACTGGCGAGCCAGAGCGGCTCCCACGTTCATCTGGAGGGGCTCTACAGCCCCCACGCCGGTTCGGTGCAACCGGCGCTGTTGGTGCGCGGCCTGCTGCGGGTGGCGCGGGAGCTGGGGGTCGAGGTCTATGAGCACTCCCCCATGCAGCGCCTTGAGGCGTGCCAGCCTGCACGGGTGCAAACACCGCAAGGTGAGGTGTGTGCCCGCAAGGTGGTGCTGGCCCTCAACAGCGCCATGGTGCAGCACTTTCGCGAGTTTCGCCGCAGTATCGTACTGGTCTCCTCCGATATGGTGATAACCGACCCCGCGCCGGATGCACTGGCTGCCCAGCAGCTTGCGCACGGCCGCTCCGTGGTGGATGGCCGCACCTTTGTGCATTACTACCGCACCACCGCGCAAGGGCGGCTGATGCTGGGCAAGGGGGGCAACACCTTCGCCTTTGCCAACCGCCATCTGGCCGAGTTTGATGCGCCGAGCCGTTATCTTGCCCCCCTTACCCGCACCCTGCGCCGCTTCTTTCCGGCGCTCAAAGAGGTGCCCATCGCTGCCAGCTGGTGCGGCGCCTCCGACCGCTCGGTGGATGGCCTCCCCTTCTTCGGCCACTGGCGAGGGCAGCCCAATATCGTCTATGGCCTCGGCTACTCCGGCAACGGGGTGGCGCAGAGCTGGATGGGCGGTCAAGTACTGGCGGCTTTGGTACGCGATGAGGTGCGGGAAGCGGACAAGCCGTGGCGCGACTGCGCGCTGGTCAGCGGCCCGCGCGGCTATTTTCCGCCCGAGCCGTTTCGCTGGCTTGGCGCCATGGCGGTACGCAATGCCATCCGGCGCAAGGAGCGGGCGGAAGATGAAAACCGTCCGGTGGCCTGGTATGACAAACAGCTGGCCAAACTTGCCGATGCGGCGGGCAAGGCGGACAAATAGACGCCTTCACAGCGCTTCGGAAAATCCAGAAAGCCGAAGGGGCAGGAGAGTGATGACTCCCCTGCCCCTTCGCGGTTGGTACGGCTCGCGGCTGGCCCGATAGACAGGCCTGGCGTTAGCTGGCCCAGGTAATGATGTGATCGATCCAGTCGCCGGCATCCACCTCGTGCACCACCTTGCCGCGCACCGACTGACCGGCCTGGTGCATGGCGCTGCGGCTACCGGTGATCAGCGGATGCCACTCTGGCAGGCCCTGCCCCTCCGCCAGCAGGCGGTAGGCACAGGTCGAGGGCAGCCAGTCATATTCGGCAATCTTGTCGTGAGTGATCTGCAGGCAGTCCGGCTCTTTCTTAAAGCGGTTGCCGTAGTCGGAGCACTGGCAGGTCTTGGTATTGAGCAGGTTGCAGGCCACGTTGGTGAACACCAGCTCCTCGGTGTCCTCGTCGATCAGCTTGTTCAGGCAGCACTTGCCGCAGCCGTCGCACAGGGACTCCCACTCCGTCATGGTCATCTGTTGCAGGCTTTTTACCTGCCAAAAGGGGGCGTTCTGCACGGGTTCACTCTGCTGCATAAAAGGTGGCTCACTCAATACACTGACAAGCGCGTGGTTATACGCGCTATGGCCCGATTTTTCAAGGTTTGCGACTGAGGTTAATGTGAGCCTTGCTGGCTCAGCATTAACCTGCCACATCTGTAAGTTATGGGAGATACTCAGAAGTCCAACATAAGAAACTCTATTAAATCACCAAGTCCTTATTGGCGACACCAAACGGGATATGTACAGATGGTAAAATAGATGATGACTGTAGATGTAATTTTTGATCATCGAAAAATATGTGCGGCCTTAATATATTTAACACTTTTGACTTTTCAACCCCTCCCATAAAGAATGCCTCATTTACAGAAATCCCCCAAGAACGCATTGTATTGATAACACGCTTATGCGAGGGTGCATTTCTAGCTGTCACGATTGATACCTTAAGCATGGGCAAGTAACTTGAGTCTTCTTTTTTCTTGTCAGATTCAATTTTTTGTATATCCGATATACGCTGTAGAAAATTTTTAAGTGGACCTGGGTTATGTGGCACATCAACAAGTTCAGATTCATGAGAGTGAAAATCAGCTAGGGAAGGTGCTAACAAGTCACTTGGCACAAAAACACACCATTCTAAATTATTGATATTAAATGGCTAAACTTTTTAGTTTTGGCGCATAGGGTACTTATTCGCACCTTCCCAAGGGGTTGCTGAAAAACGATAACCAACTGGCGATGTTATTCACGCTGGCCAACCTGTTTCGGGCGGACCAAATGATACGTCAGTGGGAGAGATCTCACTAAAAACTGGGGATAACGCCTTAAATGGCGAAGAAACGGTCTAAATAGGCTGATTCAAGGCATTTACGGGAGAAAAAATCGGCTCAAACATGAAGAAATGAAATGACTGAGTCAGCCGAGAAGAATTTCCCCGCTTATTCGCACCTTCCCTAGAAGAAAGGCCAACAACTAATCTCTTAGTTAAATCATATGGCACGTAGCACCTTCCTGTTTTTCGATAGATTTCACTTTAATCTAGTTCATGCATCTTGCATTGATAGTTGACTTGAATCAAACCATAGGCAATTGCTTTTACTAGATGGCGCTCAGTAATCTGTTGCCATAAAAAAGCCGCCCATCGGGCGGCATTTTTATCAGAGATAACGGACCGAAAGAACTTACCAGCCGGTTACTTCACGCAGGGCCTTGCCGATATCGGCCAGGGACCGCACGGTTTTCACGCCGGCATCTTCCAGGGCGGCAAATTTCTCGGCCGCGGTGCCTTTACCACCGGCGATGATGGCGCCCGCATGACCCATGCGCTTGCCAGCCGGGGCAGTCACACCCGCGATGTAGGAGACCACCGGCTTGGTTACGTGAGCCTTGATGTAGGCCGCCGCGTCTTCCTCGGCGTTGCCGCCGATCTCGCCGATCATCACGATGGCTTCGGTCTGCGGGTCGTTCTGGAACATCTCCAGAATGTCGATGAAGTTGGAACCCGGGATGGGGTCGCCACCGATTCCGACGCAGGTGGACTGGCCGAAGCCCTCGTCTGTGGTCTGCTTGACCGCTTCATAGGTCAGGGTGCCGGAGCGGGAGACGATGCCCACCTTGCCCGGCTTGTGGATGTGGCCCGGCATGATGCCGATCTTGCACTCACCCGGGGTGATGACACCCGGGCAGTTGGGGCCGATCATGCGCACGCCGGTTTCCTGCAGCTTCACCTTGACGTCCAGCATGTCCAGGGTCGGGATGCCTTCGGTGATGGTGACGATGAGCTTGATACCGGCATCAATGGCTTCCAGGATGGCGTCCTTGCAGAACGGGGCCGGTACATAGATGACGGAGGCGGTGGCGCCGGTGGCTTCCACGGCGTCACGGACGGTGTTGAACACCGGCAGGCCCAGGTGGGTGGTGCCACCCTTGCCCGGGGACACGCCACCAACCATCTGGGTACCGTAGGCAATGGCCTGTTCGGAGTGGAAGGTACCCTGACCGCCGGTAAAGCCCTGGCAGATCACCTTGGTGTCTTTGTTGATCAGAACGCTCATTATTTGGCCTCCGCTGCTTTTACCACTTGCTGAGCTGCGTCAGTCAGACTCGTTGCGGCGATGATATTGAGGCCGCTGTCGGCCAGTTTACGGGCACCCAGTTCGGCGTTGTTGCCTTCCAGACGCACCACCACGGGCACTTTCACACCCACTTCCTTGACGGCGCCGATGATGCCTTCCGCGATCATGTCGCAGCGCACGATGCCACCGAAGATGTTGACCAGCACGGCTTGTACCTTGCTGTCGGAGAGGATGATCTTGAAGGCCTCGGTCACGCGCTCCTTGGTGGCGCCGCCGCCGACGTCCAGGAAGTTGGCCGGGGAACCGCCGTGCAGGTTGACGATGTCCATGGTACCCATGGCCAGGCCCGCGCCGTTGACCATGCAGCCGATGTTGCCATCGAGGGCCACATAGTTCAGCTCCCACTGGGCGGCGTGCGCTTCGCGGGGGTCATCTTGGGACGGATCGTGCATCTCGCGCAGTTTGGGCTGACGGTACAGGGCGTTGGCGTCGATGTTGATCTTGCCGTCCAGGCAGTGCAGGTTGCCCTTGTCGGTGATGACCAGGGGGTTGATCTCCAGCAGGGCGAAGTCGCAGTCCAGGAACATCTGGCCCAGGCCCATGAAGATCTTGGTGAACTGCTTGATCTGATCGCCGACCAGACCCAGCTTGAAGGCCAGCTCGCGGGCCTGATAAGGCTGCGGGCCTACCAGGGGATCGATGGCAGCCTTGTGAATGAGTTCCGGGGTTTCGTGGGCGACTTTCTCAATCTCCACACCACCTTCGGTGGAAGCCATGAAGACCACGCGGCGAGAGCCACGGTCGACCACGGCGCCCAGGTACAGTTCCTTGGCGATGTCGGTGCAGGACTCCACCAGGATCTTGGTAACCGGCTGACCGTTGGCGTCAGTCTGATAGGTCACCAGGTTCTTGCCGAGCCAGTTCTGGGCGAAGGCGCGGATCTCGTCCTTGCTCTTGGCCAGCTTGACGCCGCCCGCCTTGCCGCGGCCACCGGCGTGGACCTGGCACTTGACGACCCAGGTGTTGCCGCCAATCTTGTCGGCCGCTTCGGCCGCTTCCTGCGGGGTGGCACAGGCATAACCTTCGGAGACCGGCAGGCCATACTCGGCAAACAGCTGTTTTGCCTGATATTCATGCAGATTCATAGATGCTCTATCCGTGTTGTAGGTATTTCCGTCCGGGGCTCGTGTTTCTCAATCCCCTGTGAATGGGGGCCTGGGCGGCCCCTCGTTATCTTTCAGTCACGCTTGCTCAGACGTCCAGCAGCAGACGGGTCGGGTCTTCCAGAAGCTCCTTGATGGAGACCAGGAAGCCCACGGACTCGCGGCCGTCAATGATGCGGTGATCGTAGGAGAGCGCCAGGTACATCATCGGCAGGATCTCGACCTTGCCGTCGACGGCCATGGGGCGGTCCTGGATCTTGTGCATGCCCAGAATGGCGCTCTGGGGCGGGTTGATGATGGGGGTGGACATCAGGGAGCCGAACACGCCACCGTTGGTGATGGTGAAGTTGCCGCCGGTCAGTTCATCCACGATCAGCTTGCCGTCACGGCCCTTGCCCGCCAGATCCTTGATGGCCTTCTCGATGTCCGCCAGGCTCATGTTGTCGCAGTCACGCAGCACCGGGGTCACCAGACCACGGGGGGTGGAGACGGCGATGCTGACATCGAAGTAGTTGTGGTAGACGATGTCGTCACCGTCCAGCGCCGCGTTCACTTCCGGGTAGCGCTTGAGGGATTCGACCACGGCCTTCACATAGAAGGACATGAAGCCGAGCTTGATGCCGTGCTTCTTCTCGAAGATCTCGCCGTACTGCTTGCGCAGCTTCATGATGGGCGCCATGTTGATCTCGTTGAAAGTAGTCAGCATGGCGGTGGTGTTCTTGGCCTCCAGCAGACGCTCGGCGATGCGCTTGCGCAGACGGGTCATGGGCACACGCTTCTCGGTGCGACCGGCCAGCGGCGCGACCGGTGCGGCAGCCACGGGAGCGGCAGCAGTCGGTGCAGCCACAGAAGCCTTGCCCAGATTCTTGATAAAGGCTTCCACGTCTTCCTTGGTGACACGACCACCCTTGCCGGTGCCGGTCAGCTTGGCGACGTCGATGTCGTGTTCGGCCACCATGCGGCGCACGGAAGGGCTCAGGCCATCGGCAGCGTCATCGGCCACGGCTTCCATCGGCTTTTCGCTGGTCGCTTCACCAGCAACGGGGGCCGGCTTGAGCATGGCGATCAGCTGGCGGGAGAGCACGGTGGCCCCTTCGCTCTGCAGGATGTCGCCCAGTACGCCGGCTTCCGGCGCGGGCACTTCCAGCACGACTTTATCGGTTTCGATGTCAACCAGCACTTCGTCACGGGCAACCAGATCACCCGGTTTCTTGTGCCAGGTCGCGATGGTGGCATCCGCCACTGATTCCGGCAGGTCCGGTACCTTGATCTCGATAGTCATGTAATCAGTTCCTTGTTACTTCTTGGCCAGCAGGCTTGTTCCAGGTCAGAGAGGGTCCCGACACGGGCCCTCTCATCCACAACTCGTTATTCCAGGGTAAGGGCGTCTTCCACCAGGGCTTTTTGCTGCTTGGCGTGGACGGACATGTAACCGACAGCCGGTGAGGCCGAGGCCGGGCGACCGGCATAACGCAGACGGGCATGGCTTGGCAGCACGCTGTCGTAGTGATGACGGGTGCTGTACCAGGCGCCCTGGTTCTGCGGCTCTTCCTGACACCAGACGAAGTCGGTGACATGGCTGTAATCGGCCAGGATGGCGCGCACTTCCTCTTCCGGGAAGGGGTAGAGCTGCTCGATCCGTACCAGGGCCACGTCCTGCTGCTCGGCCTTGCGACGGGCATCGAGCAGGTCGTAGTAAACCTTGCCGGAGCAGAAGACCACGCGCTTGACGCCTTTGGGATCCAGCGCATCGATTTCGCCGATGGCGTTCTGGAAGGTGCCCTCTGCCAGCTCTTCGAGCTTGCTCACCGCCAGCGGGTGGCGCAGCAGGGATTTGGGCGTCATCACGATGAGCGGACGGCGCATGGGGCGCACCACCTGGCGACGCAGCATGTGGAACACCTGCGCCGGGGTGGAGGGCACGCACACCTGCATGTTGTGCTGGGCGCACATCTGCAGGTAACGCTCCAGACGGGCAGAGGAGTGCTCCGGGCCCTGGCCCTCGTAACCGTGGGGCAGCAGCATGGTCAGGCCGCACATCCGGCCCCACTTCTGCTCGCCGGAGGAGAGGAACTGGTCCACCACCACCTGGGCGCAGTTGGCGAAGTCACCGAACTGGGCTTCCCAGATGGTGAGACCGGCCGGCTCCGCGCTGGCGTAGCCATATTCAAACGCCAGTACCGCGTTCTCGGTCAGCACGGAGTCGTACACCTCGAACGGGCCCTGCTCGTCGTGCAGGTTGCACAGCGGGGTGTAGGTGCTGGCATCGGTCTGGCTGTGCAGCACGGCGTGGCGATGGAAGAAGGTACCGCGGCCGGAGTCTTCCCCGGTAAAGCGAATGCGGGATCCCTTGTCCACCAGGGTGGCGTAGGCCAGAGTCTCGGCAAAGCCCCAGTCCACCAGCTTCTCACCGGCGGCCATCAGGCGACGGTCTTCGTAGATCTTCTCGACCTGACGTTGCAGCACATGGGTCGCCGGGTATTGGCTGATGCGCTCACCCAGGGCCTTCAGATGATCCATGGGCACAGTGCTGTCATAGGCCATGGCCCAGTCGTGACCCAGATACGGCGTCCAGTCCACGGAGTGCAGCTCCATGGGGCGCCACTCCTTGCTCACCCGCTCGCCCCGATCCAGGGTATCGCGATAGTCGTTGACTAGCGTGGTGGCCAGCTCAGGCGCGATGGCTCCTTCGGCGATCAGCTGATCGGCGTAGATCTTGCGCGGGGTCGGGTGCTGCTTGATCTTCTGGTACATCAGGGGCTGGGTCGCGCTCGGCTCGTCAGCCTCGTTGTGGCCGTGACGACGGTAGCAGACCAGCTCGATCACCACATCGCGCTTGAAGGTGTTGCGGTAATCCAGGGCAATCTGGGTCACCAGCACCACGGCTTCCGGGTCATCCCCGTTGACGTGCAGCACAGGGGCCTGCACCGCCTTGGCGATGTCGGTGCAATATTCGGTGGAGCGCAGGTCACGGATATAGGAGGTGGTGAAGCCCACCTGGTTGTTGATGACGATGCGCACCGTGCCGCCCACGCCATAGGCACGGGTCTGGGACATGTTGAAGGTCTCGGCAACGACCCCCTGCCCCGCGATGGCGGAGTCACCGTGGATGGTGATGGGCAGGACGCTGGAGCCGTCCTTGTCACCACGGCGGTCCATACGGGCACGCACGGAGCCGATGACCACGGGGTTGACGATCTCGAGGTGCGACGGGTTGAAGGCGAGCGCCAGGTGGACGTTGCCACCCGGGGTGGCGAAGTCGGAGGAGAAGCCCATGTGGTACTTCACATCCCCTGTGCCCCAGGATTCGCCGTGCTTGCCGGCAAACTCGTCGAACAGGTCCTGGGCGCGCTTGCCCAGCACGTTGATGAGCACGTTGAGGCGACCACGGTGGGCCATGCCGATGACGGCTTCCTTGCAACCCTGCTCACCGGCGCGGCGAATAAGCTCTTTGAGCATGGGCACCATGGCATCGCCCCCTTCCAGGGAGAAACGCTTGGCCCCCGGGAACTTGGCACCCAGGTATTTTTCCAGCCCTTCGGCGGCGGTCAGGCTCTCGAGGAAGCGGGTCTTCTCTTCGAGGGTATAGTTGCCCGTCCCTTCGATGGATTCCAGCCTGTCTTGCAGCCAGCGCTTCTCCTCGGTGGAGGTGAGGTGCATGTAGTCGGCGCCGATGCTGCCGCAATAGGTTTTCTTCAGCGAGGCATACAGATCGGAGAGGACCATGGTCTCGCGACCGATGGCGTAGGAGCCCACATTGAAGGTGGCCTCCATGTCTGCACCTTGCAGGTTGTGGAAGGCCGGGTCCAGCTCGGCGACCGGCTCGCGCTGCCACAGACCCAGGGGGTCCAGGTTGGCGTTCTGGTGACCGCGGAAGCGGAAGGCGTTGATCAGTTGCAGTACGCGAACCTGCTTGGCATCCACCTGGGGATCGGAGACGGGAGCGCTGTAACGGGAGGAGTCCTTGGCCAGGCGGCGGAAATAGTCGCGAACCTGGGAGTGGGGTTGTTCTACTGCATGTCCGTTGACCTGGGGCAGCGACTGGAACAGGCTGCGCCATTCGTCGGCAACGGAGTCGGGGTTTTCCAGGAAGGATTCGTACAAATCCTCAATGTAGCTTGCATTCGCACCAGCCAGGTGAGATGACTCCAACCAGGCCTTCATCACGCCGTTATGCATTTCTATCCCTTGTACATCTTGTTCGCTGCACTGCAGCTTGTAGGGTCATAGCCATCCCGGGGCGGGATGGCTATCCAGAGGTCGGGCCCGGCGCAAGGCGCCCTGGCCCCGATACTACACGGCTCGGTTGAGCAACATCGACTTGATCTGACCGATGGCCTTGGTCGGGTTCAAGCCCTTGGGACAGACGTTCACGCAGTTCATGATGCCGTGGCAGCGGAACACGCTGAAGGCGTCATCCAGGTTGCCCAGTCGCTCACTGGCCGCAGTATCGCGGCTGTCCGCCAGCCAGCGATAGGCGGCGAGCAGGCCGGCCGGACCGATGAACTTGTCCGGGTTCCACCAGAAGGAGGGGCAAGAGGTGGAGCAGCAGGCACAGAGTATGCACTCGTACAGGCCATCCAGCTTGGCGCGCTCTTCGGGGGATTGCAGGTGCTCACGCACGGGCGGCAGTTTTTCGTCGTTGATGAGGAAGGGTTTGACCTTCTCCCACTGGGTGTAGAACTGGGTCATGTCGATCACCAGATCCCGGATCACCGGCAGACCGGGCAAGGGCCGAATGACGACCTTGCTGCCCTTCTTCAAGAGATCGGAGAGCGGCGTGATGCAGGCCAGACCGTTCTTGCCATTCATGTTGAGACCGTCAGATCCACATACCCCTTCGCGGCAGGAGCGGCGGAAGGCGAGCGTGGGATCCAGCTCCTTGAGCTGGATCAGTGCGTCGAGCACCATCATGTCGGAACCTTCAGGAATATCAAGACGATAATCCTTCATATACGGGACGTTATCAACGTCCGGATTGTATCTGTAGACAGAGAATGTGACGTTCATTGTGCTTGGCTCCGCAATCAGTAAGTCCGGACCTTGGGCGGGAACGCCTCACGGGTCTTGGGTGACATGTTGACAGCGCGACGGGTCATGGACTCGGTGTCCGGATGATAGAGGCTGTGGCACAGCCAGCTCTCATCGTCACGCTCCGGGAAGTCGAAGCGGCTGTGGGCGCCACGACTCTCGGTACGGAAGTTCGCCGCCACCGCGGTGGCATAGGCGGTCTCCATCAGGTTGTCCAGCTCCAGGCACTCGATGCGCTGGGTATTGAACTCCTTGGAGGTGTCGTCCAGACGGGCGTTCTTGAGACGCTCGCGGATGAGTTTCAGCTCGGCCAGCCCTTCTGCCATGGCATCCCCTTCCCGGAACACGGAGAAGTTGTTCTGCATGCAGCGCTGCAGGTCCTTGCGGATCTGGGCCGGGTCTTCCCCGTCACGGTTGTTTTCCCAGCGGTTGAAGCGCTCCAGTGCCTTGGCGATGTCGGCGTCGGTGGCTTCCACGCCGTGCTCCATCGAGCCAAGGGTCTCCACCAGGTGCATGCCGGCAGCACGACCGAACACCACCAGATCCAGCAGGGAGTTGCCGCCCAGACGGTTGGCACCGTGCACGGAGACGCAGGCGATCTCGCCCACCGCGAACAGACCGACCACCGGCACGTCATTGCCATCCTTGTCCTGGGTCAGGCACTGGCCGTTCACGCTGGTCGGCACGCCGCCCATCATGTAGTGGCAGGTCGGGATGATGGGGATGGGCTCTTTGACCGGATCCACGTGGGCGAAGGTGCGAGAGAGCTCGCAGATGCCCGGCAGGCGGGATTCCAACACCTCTTTGCCCAGATGATCCAGCTTGAGCTTGATGTGCGGGCCCCAGGGACCGTCACAGCCACGGCCTTCGCGGATCTCGATCATGATGGAACGGGCCACCACGTCGCGACCGGCCAGATCCTTGGCGTTTGGCGCATAACGCTCCATGAAGCGCTCGCCGTCCTTGTTCAGCAGGTAGCCGCCTTCACCACGGCAACCCTCGGTCACCAGTACCCCTGCCCCGGCAATACCGGTGGGGTGGAACTGCCAGAACTCCATGTCCTGCACGCCGACCCCGGCGCGCAGCGCCATGCCGACGCCGTCACCGGTGTTGATGTGGGCGTTGGTGGTGGACTGATAGATGCGACCAGCGCCGCCGGTGGCGAGCACGGTGGCCTTGGCCTTGAAGTAGACGACTTCGCCGCTCTCCATGTCGATGGCGGTACAGCCGACGATATGGCCATCCTGGTTCTTCACCAGATCCAGGGCATACCACTCGGAGAAGACGGTGGTCTTGTTCTTGACGTTTTGTTGATACAGGGTGTGCAGCAGGGCGTGACCGGTACGGTCGGCTGCCGCCGCAGTGCGGGCAGCCTGCTCGCCGCCGAAGTTCTTGGACTGACCGCCGAACGGACGCTGGTAGACGGTACCGTTGTCAAAGCGGGAGAAAGGCAAGCCCATGTTCTCCAGCTCATAGATGGCCTCGGGGCCGGTCTTGCACATGTATTCGATGGCTTCCTGATCACCGATATAATCGGAGCCCTTGACGGTGTCATACATGTGCCACTGCCAGTTGTCGTCGTGGGCATTGCCCAGGGCGACCGTGATCCCGCCCTGGGCGGAGACCGTGTGGGAACGGGTCGGGAAAACCTTGGATAACAGGGCGCAGCTCTTGCCGGACTGGGCAATCTGCAGCGCGGCGCGCATGCCGGCACCACCGGCACCGATCACGACCGCATCAAATTCACGAGTTGGAATAGTCACCTTACACACCCCACAGCACGACGAAACCAGTCATCACATAGACAAACAGCACCACCACCAGCACAAACTGCAGCGCACCGCGCAGTCCGACCGGCTTGATATAGTCGGTCAGCACCTGCCACAGACCGATCCAGGCGTGGATCAAGACGCATACGAGCGTCAGCAGGGTGAAGACCTTGGTGAAGGTGTTGGAGAAGAAGCCGGTCCACACCTCGTAGGTGATGTCGTTGAACGCGACAAAGCCAACCAGATAGAGGACGTAGCATGTCATGATGAGGGCGGTGGCGCGGATCAGGATGTAATCATGAACACCGCTGCGCCCGAAAGTTGCAGAATTGGTTACCATAACAGTACCCCCGCCAATACCGCCAAAACCGCGGTGATCACGAAGGCCACACGGGCACTCTGATTACCGGATTCCAGCTCTTCCCAATAGCCCATGTCCATGACCAGGTGCCGCAGACCGCCCACGATGTGGTAAGCCAGCGCGGTCAGGATCCCCCACAGCACGAACTTGACCAGGAAGTTGTCCATGATGGCAACGACCGATTCAAATCCTTCGGGAGAGGCGAGTGAAGTACCAAGCATCCACAGCAAGATGGCCAATGCCACAAAGGTGATGACCCCTGAGACACGATGCAAGATGGAAGCGATGGCGGTGACAGGAAAGCTGATCGTCTGTAGGTCGAGGTTTACAGGTCTCTGTTTGTTTTTCACGGCTTTGCCCACTCAGCTCCATTGAGCACGTTAGTTATTGTTTTCACACGCTTTGAGGGCGAGGAGTGGCATTTGTTAGGTTTTTGTTACCAAAACAACTCAGGAAAGCCAAAAATAACATTTTCGATATCACATCTGGCTTTGCGAAAGCGTTTCAAACACCGACGACCATCACCCACGTGGCGCAGTATATCGGCGGCCTTAACCAATGACAATCAAATAGCTACACAGAAAATCCAAAACCGTAAACCAGATCTCACAACAGCTTTAACAAGTCATTAATGAACATCCAGCAAAATTGACAAAGACATGGTTCTCTGGTTCAAATAAGGCGCTCCAGCCGCCGTGGTACGGGTAAGAACCTTTGCCAGCGTCATAACAGTCGTAATAAAGTAGGGCTGGAACCAAATTATAAAAGAGCAAAGGAGACGTGCTATGGCTGATAAGATAGCCACCCTACATCTGCCCGGAAAAGAGCCGGTTGAACTGCCGATCCTCTCCGGTACCGTTGGACCCGATGTGATCGATGTCAGAAAGCTGGGCACGCAAGGATATTTCACCTTCGACCCCGGCTTCATGGCCACCGGTTCTTGCAAATCTTCCATCACCTACATCGATGGCGACCAGGGTGTCTTGCTGCACCGCGGTTACCCCATCGCCCAGTTGGCCACCCAGGCCAGCTACCTCGAAGTCTGCTACATCCTGCTGTACGGCGAGGCCCCCACCAAGACCCAATATGCGGAATTTGAACGTCTGGTCACCCGCCACACCATGGTGCACGAGCAGATCGCCTTCTTCTTCCGCGGCTTCCGCCGCGACGCCCACCCCATGGCCGTCATGTGCGGCGTGGTCAGCGCGCTGTCCGCCTTCTATCACGACGCCCTCGACATCAACAACGAGGAGCATCGCGAGATCTGTGCCTTCCGTCTGCTCTCCAAGATGCCGACCCTGGCCGCCATGTGTTACAAGTACTCCATCGGCCAGCCCTTCATGCAACCGCGCAACGCCCTCTCCTATGCAGGCAACTTCCTGCACATGATGTTTGGCGTGCCGACCGAAGAGTACAAGGTCAACCCCATCGTCGAGCGCGCCATGGACCGCATCTTCACCCTGCATGCGGATCATGAGCAAAACGCCTCCACCTCCACCGTGCGTCTGGCCGGTTCTTCCGGTGCCAACCCGTTTGCCTGTATCGCCGCGGGGATCGCCTCACTGTGGGGCCCGGCCCACGGCGGTGCCAACGAAGCCTGCCTCAAGATGCTCGAAGAGATTGGCTCCGTGGATCGCATTCCCGAGTACATCGGCCGCGCCAAGGACAAGAACGATCCGTTCCGTCTGATGGGCTTCGGCCACCGGGTCTACAAGAACCACGATCCCCGTGCCACCGTGATGCGCGAAACCTGCCACGAGGTGCTTACCGAGCTGCAGATCAAAGATCCGCTGCTGGACGTGGCCATGGAGCTGGAGCGCATCGCGCTGTCCGACCCCTACTTCATCGAGAAGAAGCTCTACCCGAACGTGGACTTCTACTCCGGCATCATCATGAAGGCCATCGGCATCCCCATGTCCATGTTCACCGTGATCTTCGCCATTTCCCGTACCATCGGCTGGATTGCCCACTGGAACGAGATGCACTCGGACCCGGATCAGAAGATCGGCCGTCCCCGTCAGCTCTACACCGGTCAGCCCCTGCGCGAGTTCGTGCCCCTCGATCAGCGCTGAGCCCGATCTGTCATGGTTTGTTACAAAGGCGGTCATTGACCGCCTTTTCTTTTGCAGGTTTAATCGCGCCCTTTTACGCCAAGGACACTCATCATGAAATCTCCCCTGCTCCTCAGCTCCGCCCTCCTGCTCAGCGCCTGCCAGAGCGCCCCGACTACCGAAACCCTCTATATCCAGGACAAGTTGGCAGACTGCGTCGGTGTCGCCCCCATGAAGTGCATGCAGGTACGCAGTCAGCCGGGCGAGAACTGGAGCCTCTTCTATCAGCAGATCGAGGGCTTCACCTTCGAGCCGGGCTACCGCTACCAGCTGGAAGTGACCAAGGAGCAACTTACCGATGTGCCGGCCGATGCCCCTTCCTTGCGCTACCAGCTGATCAAGGTCGTGAGCAAGGAGCCGGTTCGCTGACGAGTCGCTGACAGGTGACCCGGTTTCGTTTGTGTGTTCTCTGGGGTATGCTGTCACCCCTTTTTGCCACGGTTTGAGTACGGACCCGACCCGCATCATGATCACGATCCGCACCATCCGCACGCCAGACTGGCCCGCCATCATGGCCATCCAGCACGAGTGTTATCACCAGTTCCAACCCGAGCCCCTCGAAGTGATGCAAAACAAAACCGAGCTGGCCCCCGCCTCCTGCTGGGTGGCCGAGCGTCAGGGCAAAGTGCTGGGTTACCTGCTCTGCCACCCCTGGCGTGCCCACCAGCCCCCGCCCCTCTCGGTGCCGATGAAGGCGCTGGCCGGTCACGACGAGTTCTATCTGCACGATCTCGCTGTCTCGAGCAAGGCACGCGGCCTGGGTGTCGGACAGCGGCTGCTGGCAAGGGCGCTCGCTTTCGCGAGCCATGCTGGATATCGCCATGCAGGCCTGGTGGCGGTTCAGGATGCCCCCGCCTTCTGGCGCAAGCAGGGGTTTGTGCCCGCCGACACCGGCAAATCGCTGGTGGAGTATGGTGACGGGGCGGTCTATATGCGGTTGCCCCTGGCAGACAACGGTCCAGAACCGAGAACCATCAGCAGAGTTCAATAAAAAGAGTTCAATAAAAAAGGCGCCTTTCGGCGCCTTTTTCTATGTCGTCAATCCGGTGAGCATCAAGCCTTGAACTTGCTGAACACCAGAGAGGCGTTGGTACCGCCAAAGCCGAAGCTGTTGGACATGACGGTATTGAGGTCGGCCGCTTCGTATTCACGCACGATGGGCAGGCCCACGGCTTTCTCGTCCAGATTCTCGATGTTGATGCTGGGGGCGATGAAGCCGTGTTCCATCATCAGCAGGGAGTAGACGGCCTCGTGCACGCCGGCGGCGCCCAGAGCATGGCCGGTCATCGCCTTGGTGGCGGAGAGCTTGGGTGCATTGCTGCCAAACAGGGTCTGAATGGCTTCCAGCTCCTTGGTGTCACCGACCGGAGTGGAGGTACCGTGGGTGTTGATGTAATCCACCTTGCCGACCCCCTGCATCGCCATCTTCATGCAACGCACGGCGCCTTCACCGCTCGGGGCCACCATGTCGTAGCCGTCGGAGGTCGCACCGTAACCGGTGATTTCGGCGTAGATGTGGGCACCACGGGCCAGGGCGTGTTCCAGCTCCTCGACCACCAGGATGCCGCCGCCACCGGAGATGACGAAGCCGTCGCGGTCCGCATCATAGGTGCGGGACGCTTTTTCCGGGTTGTCGTTGTACTTGGTGGAGAGCGCGCCCATGGCGTCGAACTGGATGGTGGAAGACCAGTCCAGCTCCTCGCCGCCACCGGCAAAGATGATGTCCTGCTTGCCAAGCTGGATCAGTTCCAAGGCATGACCGATGCAGTGGGCAGAGGTCGCACAGGCGGAGCTGATGGTGTAGTTGACACCCTTGATCTTGAATGGGGTAGCAAGACAGGCGGAGGTGGTGGAGGACATGGTACGCGGCACCATGTAGGGACCCACCCGCTTGACGCCCTTTTCACGGGCGATATCGGCAGACTCGGAGGTGTTCTTGCCGGAGGCGCCGCCGGAACCGGTCACGATGCCGGTACGCTCGTTGGAGACCATCTCTTCCGGCAGGCCGGCATCTTCGATGGCCTGCTGCATGGAGAGGTAGGCGTAGGCCGCGGCGTCACCCATGAAACGCATGACTTTACGGTCGATCAGTTCAGACGGATCGAGTTTGATGTTACCCCAGACACGGCTGCGCAGGTTGTACTGCTCGAACTGCTCGGAATAGGTGATGCCGGATTTACCTGCTTTCAGGGAGGCCAGCACCTCTTCCTTGTTGTTGCCGATACTGGAGATGACGCCGATACCGGTGATCACTGCTCTTCTCATTAATTCATCTCGTCTGGAAAAACTGGCACCGAGTCTACCCGCTTTCGGCTGCCAAACTGGTCTGCTTTCACGTAGAATGCCCGCGATTTTGTGACGCGAGCCGAGGAAAACGTGAGTCAAACATCCTTACATCATGCCCGATTGGACTGGAACGAAGCGGGAACTCCAGTCTCCAGTGAGTTCGGGGATGTGTACTTTTCCAATGATAACGGTCTAAGTGAAACCCGCTACGTCTTTTTGCAGCAAAATCGACTGCCAGAGCGATTTTCGCATCACGATAGTGACAGTTTCGTGATTGGTGAAACAGGTTTCGGTACAGGACTTAACTTTCTGGCCACAATGGCCGCCTTTCTGGAACAGGCCCCCCTGTCCGGCAACGGATCCCGGCTGCACTTCATCAGCGTCGAGAAATACCCCCTTACCCAGGCCGATCTGCGCAAGGCCCTGGCCGCCTGGCCCGAGCTCGCCCCCTTGAGCCAGCCTCTCATCGACCAGTGGCCGTTGCCGGTCTCCGGCTGCCATCGCCTGCTCTTTGCCGATGGCCGCATCCGCCTCGATCTCTGGTTTGGCGACATCAAGGAGATGCTGCCTCACGTGCCCCATCCGGCAACCGGTCTGGTGGACGCTTGGTATCTGGACGGTTTCTCCCCTGCCAAGAACCCAGAGATGTGGACCCAGGAGCTCTTCGACAATCTCGCTCGCCTCGCCCGCCCCGATGCCACCCTCTCGACCTTTACCTGCGCCGGTTTCGTGCGACGGGGGCTGATTGCCGCCGGCTTTGCCATGAAGAAGGTGAAGGGCCATGGCAGCAAGCGGGAGATGCTGGCGGGTGTTCGGGAAGGCAAAGTGCCGCAGCAGAGCATCGCCCCCTGGTATGCCCGCCCCGCAGGGCGGGAGGGAGAGGTGCTCATCATCGGTGGCGGCATCGCTTCCGCCATGACGGCGCTCTCTCTGGTGGAGCGGGGTCGGCACGTCACCTTGCTGTGCGAAAATGGCGAACCGGCCAGCGGCGCCTCCGGCAATCGACAAGGAGCCCTCTACCCCCTGCTCAACGGCGAGCACGATGCCCTGTCGCGCTTCTATTCGCTGGCCTTTGGCTTTGCCAGAAACCGGCTGCTGGCCCTGGCAAAGCACCACCCCGTCGCCTTCTCGCTGTGTGGCGTCACCCAACTCGGCTACGACGACAAATCCGCCGCCAAGCTTGCCAAGATGAGCCAGGGCCTCTTCCCCCCCGAGCTGATGCACCCACTCTCGGCAGCGGAGGTTGAGCAGGTGGTCGGCCTGCCCTGCGATGCGGATGGTGTGAGCTATCCCCTGGGGGGCTGGCTCTGTCCGGCGGATCTCACCCGCGCCGCCATCAGGGAGGCGCAGGCCAGCAGGCGGCTGGAAGTGGTGTTCAATGCCGCTGTAACCCGCATTGCCGAAGAGGACGGTGGCTGGCACCTGGAGAGCCGGGATGGCCGCCAGTGGCACGCCCCCAATCTGGTGGTGGCGGCCGGGCATCAGTTGCCAACCCTTCTCCCCTTTGCCGAGCTTCCCCTCTATCCGGTGCGCGGCCAGGTGAGCCATGTGCCGACCACGGCGAGCTTGAGCCAGCTCAAGACCGTGCTCTGCTACGATGGCTACCTCACCCCGGCCCACAACGGTGCGCACTGTATCGGGGCCAGCTATGGCCGCAACCAGACCGACCTTGCCTACCGCGCCGACGAGCAGGACCAGAACAGGGCGCGGCTGCAAGCCTGTGTGCCCCAGCAGCGCTGGCCCGCCGAGGTGGATGTGAGCGGCGCTCAGGCCCGCATCGGGGTGCGCTGCGCCAGCCGGGATCACCTGCCGGTCGCCGGGCCCGTCGCCCGGTTGGCGGCGCTGGCGGATCATGACGTCCACGCCCCCGCGGATCAGCAGAGCGCACTACCCCTGCACGCCGGCCTCTACGTGCTGGGGGCGCTCGGCTCCCGGGGTCTGTGCTCGGCGCCCCTGTGCGGCGAACTGGTCGCCAGCGAGATCTGCGGCGATCCCCTGCCGCTGGCCGCCGATCTGCTGGAGGCGCTCCATCCCGCCCGCTACTGGGTGCGAAGGCTGCGCAGGGGCAAGCCACTGCGCGACTAACTCCCCAGGAGCCGGGGCTGCCCGCCTCCACACCATTGGGCGCACCAATAAAAAACGGGCTCAATCAGCCCGTTTTTTATGTTTTCCATGAGCGTCCATGGGCCTGTACACGTGTCATCAGCCAGCCCTGGGCCAGACGACCCCCAGCTTGCGCCCCTGATCGGTCTGGCTGGCCAGGGTGTCGAACCGCGCCCGGGTGGCCTCCAGCACCGCCTGCCCTGCCTGCCAGCCCTGATGCTCCAGGGTTGGGCAATCCCGGGTCACCGGCAACTGGGCGAGGCGCGTGCCAAGCTGGCTCACGCTCTCCAGCAGGATGTCCTTGTGACGGCTCTCGTAGTCAAACATGGCGGCCACCAGCTTGTCCCACTTCTGGCGCTCCTTCGCGGGCGCACGGGCCTTGTCCATCCAGTTGGGCACCCTGACCTGGATGCGGGCACGGACGCTGGCCTGCTCCAGCTCGCAGCGCGCCGCCGTCGCCTTCGTCTGCAACTGCCAGGAGAGCTGATAACTGGCCTTGCCGATGTGCCCGTCCGCCTGGGTGGGCGACAAGGCGGTGATCTGGCGCATCACGGCCCCCACATCGGCCCCGGAGACCCGATAGAACTGGAAGTCGACCTTGATATCGGGGGCGACCTTCACACCGGCATAGTGGGAAGGTACAGCACCGATTGAGGCGGCATAAATGAGGGCCACCGTCACCCCTGTCTTGCTGAAGAGTCCCATCTGTCCGCGGCTTTGCTCCTTGTGAGTCCCGGCTTAATTTCAATTAATAATCAATGAATTAATAACCCGATTGGGAGATTACCCCTGATCCAGCCCCCTGTCATCCGCTCTTGGCACCCGGTTGCTGCAAACGTGCGAGTCATCACCCCGGCTCAGGCGGGGATTTGCAGTCGAGATCACAAGCTGCCATCGAATGGATGGTGAAATACTCCTTAGTGGGTAATATCCGCAGTGTTTTTGTTGGCCGATACCGGATAGTCCAGCGCAACCCTCTGGTGAGCCCTGGCAGGCCACCCCCTCACTTCAACTCTTGGGAAGGTTTTATGATAGAACTCCTGATCGGCACCCTGGTCACCCTGGCCGTGGGTCGCTACATCTTCAAGGGCTACTCCGCCACCGGGGTACTGCTCAGCGGCGGCCTGCTGCTGCTGGCGATCACCGCCCTGATGGGCAAGGCGGTGCTGCCGGCGAGCGTCCCCTCCACCGGCCACATGGCCACCGACATCTTCGAATACGTGCGCTTCCTGCTGGTCGACAGGGGGGGTGGCCTCGGCATGCTCATCATGGTGCTGTGCGGCTTTGCTGGCTACATGAGCCACATCGGTGCCAACACCATACTGGTGAAGCTCGCGAGCAAGCCCCTCGGTGTCATCAAGTCCCCCTACATCCTGCTGGTGGCCGCCTATCTGGTCGCCTGCGCCATGTCGCTGGCGGTGAGCTCCGCAACCGGCCTCGGGGTTCTGCTGATGGCCACCCTCTTCCCGCTGATGGTCAACATGGGGATCTCACGTGGCGCGGCGGCGGCGGTGTGCGCCTCGCCGGCCGCCATCATCCTCTCCCCCACCTCGGGGGACGTGGTGATGGCCGCCCAGGCCGCGAACATGGAGCTCATCGAGTTTGCCTTCAAGCTGACCCTGCCTATTTCCCTGGTGGCCATCGCCGCCATGGCGGTGACCCACTTCTTCTGGCAGCGTTATCTGGATCAGAAGGCCGGGGAGCACAACGCCGCGGTCGCCCCGAGCGATCTCGTCACCGACGCCCCCGGTTTCTACGCCATCCTGCCCTTCACCCCCATCATCGGTGTGCTGCTGTTTGACGGCAAACTGGGGCCCAAGCTCGACATCGTCACCATCATCGTCATCTGCCTGGTGCTGGCCGCCCTGCTGGAGCTGGTGCGCAAGCGCAACGGCCGCGAGCTGCTGGACGGACTGCAGGTGTGCTGGCGCAACATGGCCGACGCCTTCGCCGGCGTGGTGATGCTGCTGGTGGGTGCCGGGGTCTTTGCCCAGGGTCTGATGGGGCTTGGTTTCATCGCCAACCTCCTTGATCTGGCCCAGAGCTTCGGTACCGGCGGCATCGTCATCATGCTGGTGCTGGTGGTCATCACCACCCTGGCGGCCTTCACCACGGGTTCCGGCAACGCCCCCTTCTACGCCTTCGTTGAGCTCATCCCCCATTTGGCCACCAGCCTCGGCGTCAACCCGGCCTATCTGGTGATCCCCATGCTGCAGGCATCCAACCTCGGCCGCACCATCTCGCCGGTCTCCGGGGTGGTGGTCGCCTGTGCGGGGATGGGCAATCTCTCTCCGTTCGAGGTGGTCAAACGTACCTCGCTGCCGGTGGCCGTCGGCCTGCTGGTAGTGATCCTCGCCACCCAGATCATGGTTCCCGCCTGACTCTTTACCGGCCCGGCTGCCGCCGGGCTGGTATCCCCCCCACCCCATGCAGTAGACTCGGTGCTCTTTTTTCCTAAGGAGGACCGAGCCTTGAGTATGACGGTTCAACTTGCCCACTTCAGCGACTGCCACTCCCATTTCGATGGCGCCCCCATGCGCTTCTCCCCCGATGGCGAGTCCGAATGGCGCACCCAGTGCGGCGGCTATGGCCGCATCCTGACCCGGCTCACCGCCCTGCGCCAACAGGCCGAGGCAGCCGGCCAGACCTGCCTGCTGCTGCATGGCGGCGATACCTTCCAGGGGTCACTTTACTTCAACCGCTTCAAAGGGCGGGCCAATGCGGACCTGCTGGCCCTCTTGCGACCGGATGCCATGGTGATCGGCAACCACGAATTCGATCTGGGCAACGGGCCGCTGGTGGAGTTTTTGCGCCAGCTCGATTTCCCGGTGCTCGCCGCCAACATCGACAACCGTCAGGAGCCCGCCGATGCCCCGCTGCGGCTGCAGGGACTGCCGCAGCTGTTTGACGCAAGCCGCCCCTGGCACAAGCGCGTCATCGACGACGTGCCCTTCGCCCTGCTCGGCATCACGCTGCCGCAGATGGCCGCCATCGCGAGCCCCGATCCCCACACCCGTTTCCACGGTATCGAAGAGACCTTAAGCCGTGCCCTCGGCGAGATCAAGGCCGCCGGCATCCAGCACATTATCCTGCTCAGCCACCTGGGTCTGGCGCAGGACAAGCGACTGGCGACCCGCTTCCCCGAGCTCAGCCTCATCGTCGGCGGACACACCCACAGCCTGCTGGGGGATCTGGCGCCGCTCGGGCTCGACAGCGAAGGCAGCTATCCCCTCATGGTGAACGGGGTGGCCATCCTGCACGCCGCCCACAGCGCCCTCTGTCTCGGGGTGTGCGAACTCACCTTCGACGAGCAGGGACGCGTGTGCCAAAGCCGCGGCCAGCTGGAGTGGTTACCCTGGGATCCCTGGCCCTTTGCTTCCCAGCCTCCTGCGGGGCTGCACTTCTGCGAACCGGCCCCCGAGCTCGAGCAGCATCTGGCCAGACGCTATCGCCCCGAGCTCGAAACCATGACCCGGCGCGTGGTGACCCGGCTCGCTGATCCGCTCCATCATCAGCGCCTGCCCGATGACAGCCTGCCCGCCGGCAGCCAGGTCGCCCCCCTGGTAGCGAGTGCCATGCTGGCCAGTGCCCGCGAACAGGTGGGTCAGGTGGACTTTGCCCTGCACAATGCCGGGGGCGTACGCTGCTCCCTCGAGCCCGGCCCCCTGACCGAAGCAGACGTTGCCGGACGCCTGCTGCCCTTTGCCATTCCCCTCACCCTCTACCGGGTGCACGGCCATGAACTGGCCGAAGCGCTGGAGGGGGCCATCGACAACGCCACCAACAACGGGGTGACGGGCAATGGCAGCGGCAGCTTCCCCTATACCGCCGGGGTGCGCTTCTGCTATCAGGCCGACAGACCCAAAGGGGAGAGGATCACTCGCCTGGAATGGGAAGCCAGCCCGGGTCAGTGGCAGCACGTCGAGCCGGATGCCATCTATCGCGGGGTCTCCAGTGCCTATACCGCCTCCGGCAAGGAGGGCTACACGGCCCTTGCCCGCACCCTGACCCAGCACAATCAGGAGCTCGGCATTACCCTGGCGGATGCCTTCCTGCGCTGGGCACGCCACCTGCCGGAACTCAGCCCCCTGCCGGCCTTGGTGGAGTATCACGGCCAGTGAATCTGGCACCGGCCCATCCCGGGTCGGTGCCGCCTTTCCCCCGCATAGGGAAATCCTGATCCGCTCCCAGGCGCAGGCCCCCTACCATGCAACCTCAGGCTGTGACGCCCGACTGCGCCAGCCCTGTCTTGTGATGGGGCCTGCCAGTGCAGCCAGAGGCGTGAAAACGATACTTTTACGAATTATTTCAGGTGCCTACACTTCTTCCATTGCATCGTGCAGCCCGGCTCGGCAAGATAAGCCCGCTTTTTCAGTCTTTCCCGCAGGAACAGGTCACCCATGAATCATGCCATCCGCTTTACCCCGCACCGCCACAATCCCGGGATCAGGCCGTCGGTCATCTTGCTCACCGCCCTGATGGCTCTGCTGTTCTGTCTGCGCAATCCGCTGTTCCACGGCATGGCCCCGGGATTTGATGCCTCCCTGTTTGCGGTGATGGGCAAGATGTGGAGCGAGGGGGGCGTACTCTATCGGGACATGATCGACATCAAGGGTCCCATGATCTTCGCCCTCGATGCACTGGGCTATGGCCTTGGTGGCTTCTTCGGGATCTGGCTGCTGGAGTGGGTGCTCTGCTGGCTGGGCCTCATGGCGAGCTGGCAGGCTTTTGCGCAGCTCGGGCTCTCGGTGCGGGCGCGACTTGGCAGCATGCTGGCCCTGCTGGCGCTCTACAGCACTCGCTACTACTACGGCAACATGACAGAGGACTGGACATTCCATCTGGCCCTCATCGCCCAGTGGGCTTTCATCACCATGCTGCTGGACAAGCGATTCAGCTGGGGACCGGCCCTGGTCGCCGCACTCACCTTCGCCATCGTGGCCTGGATGCGCACCAACAACGGCGCCTTCTGGGGGGCCTGGTATCTGGTGCTCTTCTGTCACTGGTGCCTGCGCGAGCAGTGGCGCTGCGCCTTTGCCCTGCTCTTTTCCAGCCTGCTTGGACTGGCTCTCGTCGGCGGTCCGCTCTATGCCTACTTCCAGCACCACGACGTGCTGGCCGAGTTCAAATACTACGCCTTCGGCATCTTCTTTGAAGGGAGCTACGGCAACGGTTTCTCTCCTGAGGTCGGCGCCGTCGGTCTGCTGCGCACCGGCCTCATCATGCTGCTGCCCGCCTTCCTCGTCCTGATGCTCGGGCGCCGCCAGGAGTGGTATCTCCCCGCGCTGTGCGCCACCCTCCTGGGGGTGCTGTTCACCCTGATCGCCAACTCGGTCTCCGGCCATGTGTTCGATCACTATGACGTGCTCTATCTGCAACTTGGCCTGCTGCCGCTCGCCTGCCTGCTGGACAGAAGCGAGCAGCGATCCGATGCACTGGGGCTGCTCTGCATCTCCCTGGTGGTGCTGACCGCCAGCTGGCTGCTGGCCCAGCAGCTTGGTTACGGGTGGAGCACCAAGGAGTGGTCTCTGGAGCGGGTGCGCGAGGTGCTCGGCAACAGCCTGCTGTGGGCCTTGCCCGTGCTCATTCTGGTCCCGCTCTGGCGCGCCTGGGACGTGCGAAGCGCCACCCCCTGGCTCGCCTCGCTGGCCATGCTGGCGCTGCTGGTCAACAACGCCTGGGAAGGCAATCTCAAGGGCAGGCCGTTCAATCCCCCCGCCCAGGTCAGGGTTGACCGTATCCTCGCCGAGACGGCGCCTACCGACAAGATCTGGGTCGATGGCATCCAGCCGCAATACTACCTCTGGACCGATCGCCAGCCGGCCTCCGCCTATCTGTTTTTTGCCAACGTCAACCCGCCCTACGATGTGCGCGAGCGGGTGCTGGCTGACATCCAGCGCCAACAACCCAAATTCATCATCGCCAAACCGGAACGGGTGGCACAGGAGCTCAAGACTCCGACCTCCCCCTCCCACCTTGCCTTCTACCAGTATCTGGCAGGTCAGTATGAAGAGGTGGACCCGGGCCTGTACCGGCGCCGCTAATCAGGCACACAGAAGGGGCCATCCTGGTGATGGCCCCTTTTCGTTGTCGTCATAAAGAGGGGGCCGACCATGTTCAAGGCGCCCCATCCTGACTACAATGGCGCTCTTTTTTGCGGCAGAGGGAAGAATCATGGCGGAGCTGACTTATCTGGGGGGCTATCCGGAGCCACTCAAGGCTCAGGTGCAGCAGTTGATTGCGACGGGCAAACTCGGCGAGATGCTGGCCAAACGCTACCCGCAAACCCACCTCGTCCAGAGTGACAAGGCGCTGCTCGCCTATACCATGGAGTTGAAGAACCGCTACCTGAAAAGCTCGGCGCCACTTTCCAAGGTGATCTTCGACGGCAAGATCAACGTGATCAAGGATGCCCTGGGACTGCACACCTATGTCAGCCGGGTGCAAGGCAGCAAGCTCAAGGCCAAGAACGAGATCCGCATCGCCGCCCTGTTCAAGGAGGCCCATCCCGCCTTTCTCAAGATGATAGTGGTGCACGAGCTGGCCCACCTGAAGGAGAAGGATCACAACAAGGCTTTCTACCAGCTCTGCCAGCACATGGAACCGGACTATCATCAACTGGAGTTCGATCTCAGGCTCTGGCTCACCTGGCGTGATATCGAGCGTACCACCCGCTGATCCCCTTGCAAGGAGGCAAGATGCGCCCATGGCACACACCTCTCCAGTCCGTTCGCCATGGGCACTGGTTGCTCCCGGGGCTGATGCTCTGGCTCTTCTCACTGCCGCTGTCGGCCACCGAACGCTGGCAGCGTGATGACTACCTTGTCCAGAGCTTCATGGAAATCGCCATGAAACGGGAGTATGGCCATGAACAACAGGAGCACTTCTCCCGCTGGCCGGGCCCCGTGCGTCTCAAGCTCGTCAACGAATTCGGCGACAAGCCGCTGCAGGCCGAGGTCGTCAAGGTACAGACCCGTCACCTGAGCAGGATCACCGGTCACCCCATCGAGATTGTCAGCGATAACCCCAATCTCACCCTCATCATGACCCGGCACAAACAGATGGCGAGCTGGGCTGCGCGCACCATGCGCCAGGACGAATCGGTGCGCATCGCCCTCAAGGAGGGGATTTGCCTGGCCAATTTCGCCACCAACGCTCGCTACGAGATCACCCGTGCCACCATCATCATTCCGGTGGATTACAGCCGGGCAAAGGGCCGTTTTCTGGATTGCGTAGTGGAAGAGTTGAGCCAGGTGATGGGACTGCCCAACGACTCGGACAAGGTGTTCCCCTCCATCTTCAATGACAACAGCATCGACAGCTTTCTGACCGGGCTCGACTACGTGTTGCTCAGGCTTGCCTACCACCCGGCATTGCAACCGGGGATGACGGCGGACGAGGTGCGCGCGGCGCTCCCCGTGGCCCTCAAGGCACTGCGCGTCAATGGCGACATCGCACAGGCCACCCAACGGGTGCAGGTCGACAGCCTCAAGCGCTGGGCGGGACTCTGAGCGCAGCCAGAGACATTACTCTTGCGCCTTTCGCCTTTCGCCTTTCGCCTTTCGCCTTTCGCCTTTCGCCTTTCGCCTTTCGCCTTTCGCCTTTCGCCTTTCGCCTTTCGCCTTCATGGTCATGCGCTTACCCCATCAACGCAACACGCAGCCCATGGCTGCGTGTTTTGAAGAGCGGTTCGGCAAAGCCGGTACAGGGATCATCATCCGGCTGGAGGTTCCTCCTCGCGCCCTGGCGGATCACGACGATGTTTGCCGCTGAGAGCTTATCTTCAGGCCTCCAGAGCCTCTTCTTCCGGCATCCAGCTATCAGCGTTTTCCCACACCTCCTGCACCATGGCTTCGGCCAGCTCCTTGTCTTCCTTGCTGGCGCGACTGACCGTCAGAGCCATGGCACTACCCGGTGCCACCCGCACATGCAGATCGGGAAAGCGCTCACCCAGTTGCTTGAGCAGCTCCTGGCGCAAGGCCTCCATGGTCGAGGTGGGGATCTGGTGTTTTCTGTCGATGATGATTTCCAGGCGCATAGGGTACGTCTCCATGATAATTAACTGTATTTTTATACAGTAATCTTGAAAAGTAAAGATGGTGGCTGCACATAGGCCCTCACCGTCCATGCCTGCTCGCTGACGATGTGCAGCCGAACGACCCCGATTTTCCCCCATCGCTGTCATCATGGAAAAAACAGTTGATATTGATTCTCATCCATCGCATCATCCACCTCATGTTATAACATAACAAAAGAGGCAATCATGCGCCCCCATATTCACCCTGAATACCGTAAGGTTCTGTTCCACGATCTCGCCAGCAATACCTACTTTCTGATCGGCTCCACGCTGGCCACCGATCGCACCAGAGAGTGGGAAGATGGCAACACCTACCCCTATGTGACGCTGGATGTCTCCAGCGCGTCCCACCCCTTCTATACCGGCAAACAGAAGCAGGTCGGCAAGGAAGGTCAGGTCGCTCGCTTCGGCCAGCGATTCGGTCAGTTCTTCAGCAAAGGAAATGAGAAACAATGAAAGTCCTCGCCTCCCTGAAATCCGCCAAGTCGCGTCACCCGGACTGCCAGATCGTGCGTCGGCGCGGCAAGTTGTTCGTCATCTGCAAGAGCAATCCCAGGTTCAAGGCTCGTCAGGGCTGATTGCGCATCCGCCCCTCATGGATAACAAAAGCCCTCGTCATGAGGGCTTTGTCATCTCTGGGCTCTGCTCACAGCGGGGTGGCGCACTTGCGGTACTCGGTGGGGCTGACCCCTACCCGCTTTCGGAACACCCGCGAGAAGTAGAGCTGATCGTCATAGCCCACCTGCTGGCCTATGGTGGCGACCGACAGCGGCGTGGTCTGCAGCAGCAGCTTGGCCCGCATGATGCGCTGATCCTCACGCCAGCGCACTATGCTCACCCCCACCTGCTCGCGAAACAGGTGCGCGAGGCGCGAGGGGGACAAGAACACCTGCTCCGCCAGCGCCTCCACCGAGATCTCGGCCGAGAGGGACTCGCTCAGGATCTGGCACGCCTCGTGGACACGGTGATCGATGGCGGGATAGGCATTCTGGGACGATGCCTCGTAGCAGCGGATGAGCAACCGCTCCAAGAGGTTCATGGCCAGTTGCTCCGACATGGGCCGCAGCTGCTTGTGGGTCTCCTCGATGTCGAGGAAGAGGGCGTCGAATTCGGTGAGCAGCTGGTTGTCCGCCAGTTGCAGTCGCCCCACCTGCTCCGTCACCTGGGGCCACTTGAGCCAGTCAGTCCAATAGGCCCGCGGCCGGAAATAGACCCAGCGGTGATACCACTCCCGGGCATCCGGCGCCCGGCCGTAATGGTGCACCGCCGCTGGTGGAAAGAGCAGCAGGTCGCCGGGTTCCACGGTGAAGGCCTTGTCCCCCTGAAAGATCTGCCCCTTGCCCTTGATGGTCAGATTGACGATGAACCCCTTCATGCCGTGGGGCCTGTCGATGGTGAAATCCAGCGCGCTCCCCTGCTCGATGGGAGTCATCCCCGAGACCAGGAAGACGTCGAAGGCGTAGCCAGGCAGCAGGGGATTGAGTTGTTTCGGCTTCTCTTTTTGCATCGAGGACATGGCGGAAAACAGGGTTTCGGTAAAAAAGTCGACATGGGCCATTGTAGAGATCCGGCGTAGGAACCCCCTATGTTCGCAAGCTGTTCGTTGTGAAATTGTTGAACTGGCTCACAGCTTGCCGGGGAAAACACCGGGCCGGCGCGAGGCCGGCCCGGTGACGAGGAAAGACATCGCTCAGATACGGGCTTTGCGCACCTGCTTGTAGCGGTCGAACAGCACGGCGGCGAGCAGGATGAGGCCACGCACCACGTACTGGGCAAACGGGGAGATGTTGAGCAGGTTCATGGCGTTCTCCATCAGCCCCAGGATCAGCACCCCGGCGATGATATAGGATATCTTGCCGATCCCCCCCTTCATGGAGACCCCACCCAGCACGCAGGCGGAGATCACCACCAGCTCGAAGCCGATGGAGGTCATGGGCTGGCCCGAGGTCATGCGGGATGCGAGGATGATGCCGGCGAGCGAGGCGATGAGCCCGGTCATGGTGAAGATGATGATCTTGGTGCGCACCACGTTGACCCCGGCCAGACGCGCCGCCTCCTCGTTGCCCCCCATGGCCAGGGTATTGCGCCCGAAGGTGGTCTTGTTGAGCAGCAGACCGAACAATACGAAGCAGACAGCCGTCAGCCAGATGGGCGTCGGGATGCCAAGCAGGGCGGAGTTGCCAAGCTCGAAGAAGCCCTCCTCCACGATGCCCACCGCCTTGCCGTCGGAGATGATGTAGCCCACCCCGCGCGCCATCTGCATGGTGGCAAGGGTGGTGATGAGGGCGTTGATCTTGAATTTGGCCACGACGATGCCGTTGATGAGGCCAAAGACAAGGCCCACCGAGAGACCGGCCAGAATGCCGAGGGGGATACTCTCGGTGGCGTTGATGCCCACCGCGCAGGCAACCCCGGAGCAGGCCACCACGGAGCCCACCGACATGTCGAACTCGCCGGAGGCGAGGCAGAACAGCATGCCGCAGGCCACCATGCCCGACATGGAGACGGCAAGCCCGAGCCCCCGCATGTTGATCAGGCTGGCGAAGTTGGGGACCAGCACGCAGGCGAGCAGGAACAGGATGGCGAAGATCACCAGCATGCCGTACTGATCCCAGATGCGGGTCAGTTGCAGGCAGGTACCGCTCGCCGCGGTGTCGTTGGCGGCTTGGCCGACCGAGGTCGTTGTTGTCATGGTATTTCTCCTGAAAATTCCGGGTGCTATCTCGTTGCGGTCAGCAGATCAACGGGCCGGCATGGCCAGATTGAGCGCCTTGACCTCGTTGGCCTCGTCGTGGGAAAGCTCGCCGGCGATCTCCCCCTCCCGCATGACCAGGATCCGATCCGCGATGCCCAGCACCTCCGGCAGCTCGCTCGAGACCACCACCACGGCAATGCCCACCTTGGCCAGATCGTAAATCACGTTGTAAATCTCGTTCTTTGCCCCGACGTCGATGCCTCGGGTCGGCTCGTCGAGCAGGATCACTTTCATGTCTTCCGACAGCCAGCGTCCCAGAATGGCCTTCTGCTGGTTGCCGCCGGAGAGGTTCATGATGGCCTGCTGGGGAGACGGGGTCTTGACCCGCATGTCGCGGATCCGCAGCCTCGCGTTCTCGTCCTCCCACTTCTGGTTGATCCAGAAGCCTCCCCACGCGTGGTGGCGGCGGGCGCTGATGTTGATGTTCTCCTGCACCGAATGGATGGGGATGATGCCGAGCGCCTTCCTGTCTTCGGTGCAGAGCATGATGCCGCTGCGAATGGCATCGATGGGGCTCTGAATGACCACCTGTTTGCCAAACACCGATATCTCGCCCCCCCGAGGTGTCTCGGCGCCGAAGATAAGCTTCATCAGCTCGCTGCGCCCGGCCCCCACCAGCCCGAAGATGCCGAGGATCTCCCCTCTCTTTACCTCGAGCGACACCGGCGCCTTGAGGCCGGGTCCCATCAGGTGCTCCACCTTGAGGCCCGCCTCGCCAAGCGGCCTTGGGCTGTAACCATAGATGTCGGTCAGTTCGCGCCCCACCATGGTCTTGACCAGCAGATCCCGGTCCACCTCGGCCATGGAAGCGAAGGTGCGCACGAACTGGCCATCCTTGAACACCGTGATGGCATCGCACAGGGCGAAGATCTCGTCCATGCGGTGGGAGACGTAGAGAATGACCTTGCCCTCGTCCCGCAACTGGCGGATGACCCGAAACAGCTGCTCAATCTCGCGGGACGAGAGGCTGCTGGTCGGCTCGTCGAAGGCGATGACGCTGGCGTCCCGGGTCAGGGCCTTGGCGATCTCCACCATCTGCCACTGACCCAGGGACAGGTACTTGAGCGGCGTCTCGGGGGAGACATCCATCCCGAGGCGTGCCAGCTGCCTGGCTGCATCCTGATAGAGCTTCTCCCGATCGATGACGCCGCGCCGGGTCGGCAACTGCCCCAGGTAGATGTTCTCCGCCACGCTCATTTCAGGGACCAGGTGCAGCTCCTGATAGATGATGGCAATCCCGCTCTCAAGGGCATCGACCGTGTTTTGGAACACTTTCTCCTGACCCGCCAGCTTCACCACCCCGCGGGTGGGCGCCTGAAAACCGCTCAGGATCTTGAGCAGGGTGGACTTGCCGGCCCCGTTCTCTCCCATCAGCGCGTGTACCGTGCCCTGCTGGCAGGCGAAGGAGACGTTCTGCAGCGCCTTGACGCCGGGAAACTCCTTGCTGATGCCGCAAAACTCCAGATATGGAACTTGATTCATGAGATGACTCCAGCCAGCCGGCACGGCGCACTCCGCCATGCCGGCATGGGTATCAAGGGATGGGGATCACAGCCCTTTCTTTTGCAGCTCGGCCTTGAAGTTGTCGCGGGTGATGAGCACCACGTCGGTCACCTCGGTGAACTTGGCAGGCTCGGCGCCGTTGACGACCCAGTCATGGAGCATCTGGATGCTCTTGTAGCCGTGTACGTCCGGGCTGGGCAGCAGGGAGCCGAGGAAGCCGGTGGCGCTGGACTTGGAGAGCTCGTTCACCGCATCCACCCCGTTGATACCGATGCCGATGACGTTCTCCGCCTTGAAGCCCTGCCCTTCGGTGGCGCGCACGCCGCCGAGCACGGTGTTGTCATTCATGCCGACGATGAGCCAGTTCTTGACCTCGGGGTGTTGCACCAGCATGGAGTTGGCGGCATCCAGCGCCCCCGGGATGTCGTTGCTCTTGGTGGGCGCGCGGAAGATCTGGCCCTCGGGGAAACCGGCGGCCTTGAGCGCGCCCAGGGAGCCCTCGACCCGGCGACGGGCGGTGTCGAGCTCGTCGGCGGTGATGGCGAGCACCCCGGTCGCCTTTACGTCCCACTGGCGCTTTTGCATCTCCTTGTAGAGCTCCTGCCCCTGACGCTCGCCAATCTTGGTGGCGGCCATCATCACCAGCGGCACCTGCTCCATGGGCTGGCCCTTGGCGTTGACGAACTGGTCATCCACCGTGATGACCTTCAGATCCATGCTGTTGGCCTTAGCCATGATGGCGGCACCGAGTTTGGGATCCGGGGTACAGATGACGAAACCCTTGGCGCCATTCGCCGCCAGACTGTCGATGGCATTGAGGGTCTTCTCCCCGTCGGGGACGGCTATCTTGATCACCTCGAAGCCCAGATCCTTGCCCGCCTTGTCGGCGAAGTTCCACTCGGTCTGGAACCAGGGCTCCTCGGGCTGCTTGACCAGGTAGCCCAGCTTCAGCGCTTCGGCCGAGAAAGCAGAATTTGCCATACCAAGGGCGAACCCCATTGCGATCATGCCTTTAACGATTTTGTTCATGCGAATGTCTCCAACGGTTCTATCAATCCATGTATCCACGCAGTGCTACTCGTTGAGTCAATCAAGTCGCAGCCATATAAAAACATGCTTAAACAGGACGTTATTGTTGTTGCTGGTTGAGCGAACCAAGTTGTAATCGTTTTCACAATTAAAAATGGAGAGCAGGATCACGCCATGAGATTGCAGCCATTTCGTCTATATAATTAGCAATTTCGTCACATATTGAATTTTAGAGAGCCGTCACCCTGTCGCACTGACAGCGTTAAAATCCATATTTCCAGCAGCCAATGGCTAACCGCCCCTCCTGCCCATCTCCTATGGTTCCCCCCAGTCACCCCTCATTGATGGTCAGGAGCACTTATGTCTGAACACATCGTCATCGGACTCGATTTCGGCAGCGACTCGGTCAGGGCACTCGCCGTGCGCTGCCAGGACGGCGCCGAGCTGGCGACCCATGTCGTCTATTACCCGCGCTGGCAGGCAGGCCACTACTGCCAACCGGTCAACAACCAGTTCCGCCACCACCCCCTCGACTATCTGGAGTCCATGGAGCAGGCGGTGGTGGCGGTGGTGAGCCAGCTCACGCCGAGTCAGCGCACCGCCGTGCGCGGCATCGGGGTGGACAGCACCGGCTCCACCCCCGCCCCCATCGACAGAGAGGGGCGCGTGCTGGCCCTGCGTCCGGAGTTTGCCGACAACCCCAACGCCATGTTCGTGCTGTGGAAGGATCACACAGCCATTGAGGAGGCGGAGGCCATCACCGCCCTGTGCCACGGCGGCCAGTTCCCCGACTACAGCCGCTACATCGGCGGCATTTACTCCTCCGAGTGGTTCTGGGCCAAGATCCTGCACGTCTCCCGCGCCGATGCCGCCGTGCGCGCCGCCGCCTGCAACTGGGTCGAGCTGTGTGACTGGGTCCCCGCCGTCCTGAGCGGCACCCAGGCCCCGGCCACCCTCAAGCGCGGGCGCTGTGCCGCCGGCCACAAGTCCCTCTGGCACCCGAGCTGGGGCGGCCTGCCGCCCGCCGACTTCCTCAATGCCCTGGATCCCCTGCTGACGGAGGATCTCGACTTCCCCCTCTTTACCGGCAGCTGGACCGCCGATCTCCCGGTCGGCACTCTGACCCCGGAGTGGGCGGAGCGGCTGCACCTCTCCTGCGAGGTGGTGATCGCCGGCGGCGCCTTTGACTGCCACATGGGGGCGGTGGGAGCCGGGGCCGGCAACAATGCGCTGGTGAAGGTGATAGGCACCTCCACCTGCGACATCCTGATCGCAGATGAGGCCACCATAGGTGATCGGGCCATTGCCGGGATCTGCGGCCAGGTGGATGGCAGCGTGGTGCCGGGCATGGTGGGGCTGGAGGCGGGACAGTCCGCGTTCGGTGACATCTATGCCTGGTATCAGCGCCAGCTAGGCTGGCCCCTTGACAGCCTCGCCGCCCAGTATCCGGAGCTTCGCACCGCCATCGAGCGCCACAAGCAGGCCCTGTTACCCAGCCTCGCCGCCGCCTGGGATCAGCAGCGCGACCTGGCGCACCTGCCGGTGGTGCTCGACTGGTTCAACGGCCGGCGCACCCCCTATGCCAACCAGCGCCTGCAGGGCACCCTCACGGGGATCAACCTCGGCACCGATGCCCCCGATCTCTTCGGCGCCCTGGTGGCCTCCACCGCCTTCGGTGCTCGCAGCATCATGGAGTGCATGACCAGTCAGCAGGTGCCGGTGGAGCAGGTGATCGCCCTTGGCGGCATCGCCCGCAAGTCCGCCACCGTGATGCAGACCTGCGCCGACGTGATGAACAGGCCTATCCAGGTGGTGGCCTCGGATCAGTGCTGCGCCCTGGGGGCGGCCATCTTTGCCGCCGTGGCGGCCGGGATCCATCCCGATGTGGCCAAGGCCCAGCACCACATGGCGAGCGCCGTGGAGCGCACCCACCAGCCACACCCCGAGCGAGTCGCCGAGTATGAACGCCTCTACCAGCGCTACCTCGCCTGGGGCAGCGCCGCCGAACCGCTCTACAATCGGGGGGTGCCGGCATGAACCTCAAGACCCTCAAGGAGCAGGTGCTCGCCGCCAACCTGGATCTGCCGCGCCATGGCCTGGTGACCTTCACCTGGGGCAACGTGAGCGGCATAGACCGGGAACAAGGTCTGGTGGTCATCAAACCGAGCGGCGTCAGCTACGAGCGGATGCGGGCCGAGGACATGGTGGTGCTGGATCTGGCGGGCAAGCAGGTGGAGGGCGCCTTGCGCCCCTCCTCCGACACCGCCACCCACCTGGTGCTCTATCGCGCCTATCCGGAGCTTGGCGGCGTGGTGCACACCCACTCCACCCACGCCACCGCCTGGGCCCAGGCGGGGCGCGCCATCCCCATTTTCGGCACCACACAGGCCGACTACTTTCACGGCGAGATCCCCTGCTCCCGCCTGCTCACCCCGGGCGAAGTGGAGGAGGACTACGAGGGGCTGACCGGTCATCTCATCGTCGAAACCCTCAAGCAGACCCCCATCCTCACCATGCCGGGGGTGCTGGTGGCCAACCACGGCCCCTTCAGCTGGGGCAAGAGCGCCGAGGATGCGGTACACAACGCCGTGGTGCTGGAAGAGGTGGCCCGCATGGCCTGGCTCACCGGCCAGATCAACCCGGGGGCCCGCCCCCTGCCCGATTACCTGCTGGAGAAGCACTACCAGCGCAAGCATGGCAAACACGCCTATTACGGCCAGACAAAAGCCTAAAAGAGGACAAACTCATGGAATTGATGAAACAGCTGGAAGTGTGGTTCCTGGTCGGCAGCCAGCACCTGTATGGCGCAACCACATTGAAGCAGGTGGCCGATCACGCCCACACCATCGCCAGCCAGCTCAACGAGGGGGCGAACCTGCCCCTCAAGATAGTGCTCAAACCCACCGGTACCACCCTGGATGAAATCAGCGCGGTGGCCCGGGATGCCAACCACGACCAGCGCTGCGCCGGGCTCATGGTATGGATGCACACCTTCTCCCCCGCCAAGATGTGGATCCCGGCGCTGAGCCAGTTGCAAAAGCCCCTGTTGCAGTTCCACACCCAGTTCAACCGGGATCTCCCCTGGAGCGAGATCGACATGGACTTCATGAACCTGAACCAGACCGCCCACGGCGGACGCGAGTTCGGCTTCATGGGGGCCCGCCTGCGGCTGCCCCGCACCGTGGTGGTGGGTCACTGGCAGGATGAAGAGGCAAGACAGAAGATTGGCAACTGGATGCGCATCGCCGCCGCCATCCACGACAGCCGCCACCTCAAAATCGCCCGTTTTGGCGACAACATGCGCAACGTGGCGGTCACCGAGGGCGACAAGATTGAGGCCCAGATCCAGTTCGGCTATCAGGTGAACTACCACCCGGTCGGCGATCTGGTCAAGGTGATCGATGCCGTGCCCGAGAGCGACATCGAGGCGCTGCTGGCCGAGTATGAGGCGACCTACACCCTGACCGAGGCGGTGCAGGCGGGTGGGGGGCTTCGTGCCTCCCTGTATGAGGCGGCGCGCCAGGAGCTGGGGATGAAGAAGTTCCTCACCGACGGTGGTTTTGGCGCTTTCACCACCACCTTTGAAGATCTCTATGGTCTGCACCAGCTGCCGGGCCTCGCCTGCCAGCGCCTGATGGAGCAAGGCTTCGGTTTTGGGGCAGAAGGGGACTGGAAGACCGCGGCCCTCTTGCGCACCCTGAAAGTGATGGGATATGGCCTTGCGGGGGGCGCCTCCTTCATGGAGGACTACACCTACCATCTGGAAGCGGGCAACAACCTGGTGCTGGGGGCCCACATGCTGGAGGTCTGCCCCTCCATCGCCGCAGGCAAACCCGTGCTGGACGCCCAGCACTTAGGCATAGGCAAGAAGGCCGATCCGGCCCGCCTGCTGTTCGCGGCCCCGGCGGGCAAGGCGGTCAACGCCAGCCTCATCGATCTCGGCAACCGCTTCCGCCTGGTGGTCAATCAGCTGGAAGTGGTGGACCTGCCAGAGGCCATGCCGAAACTCCCGGTGGCCAGCGCCCTGTGGAAACCCCTGCCGGACCTGCAGACCAGCGCCGAGGCCTGGATCCTGGCGGGCGCCGCCCACCACTCGGTGTTCACCCAGGCGGTGGACATCGAGCAGCTGCGCACCTTCGCCGACATCATGGGTATCGAGTTTGTGGTCATCGACGAGCACACCCGCATCCCCGCGCTCAAGGAGCAACTGCGCTGGAACGAGGTCTACTACAAGATCTGCCAGTGACCCTTTAATCGGCCAGCGGCCATCACCATGACAACAGCCCCGCCCGCGGGGCTGTTTCATTTCGCGTCCCCTCAGGGATGACCCTCCCCCTCCAGCAGCCAGTGACAGACCCGCTGCACCCCGTGGCGCTGGCTGTCGGGCCGGGCGAGCAGGGCGTATTCGTGATCCGTCTCCAGCACGGGGGCAAAGGGAGCGACCAGGGCGCCGCTCTCCAGCTCCTCGGCCACTATGGTGGGATCCCCGAGAGAGAGGCCAAACCCCTGCAAGGCGGCATTCATCGCCAAGTCCAGGGTATCGAACAGCTGCCCCCCCTGGGGCTGCCAGGGGATGTCGAGGAAGGCGGCAAACCAGTTGCGCCAGTCCCGCCTATCGGCGCTGGCATGGATGAGGGGCAGCAGGGGCAGCTCGTTCAGGTCGCGCTCGAACAGACGATGCTTGGCAGCAAACGCCGGGGCGCAGACCGGGGTCAGCCGTTCCCGAAACAGGGGCTGGCTGTGGGGATAGCGCCCCAGGCAGGGCTGGTAGACGATGGCGAGATCGAAGGGCTCCCGGGAGAAGTCGATGCCATGGCTGTGGCTGCCACACACCTCCACCGCCTCCCCCTCGAACGCCTGCAACCGCCGCAGCAGCCAGCGGCTGGCGCAGGAGGGCACCTTGATGCTGATCGCCTGTTCGTGGGGCAGGGTCTGCAAGGCGCTGAGCCCCTCCCCCATGCGGGCCAGCCCTTCACGAACGAAAGGCAGCAGCCGCTCGGCGGCGGGGGTCAAGGTGAGACAACGGGTGCCGCGCACGAACAGCAGGTGGCCCAGGCGCGCCTCCAGCTGGGCGATCTGCTTGCTCACCGCCCCCTGGCTCACGCACAGCTCGTCGGCGGCCAGGGTGAAACTCAGGTGGCGGGCAGAACACTCGAAGACCTGCAAGCCGTAGAGGGGCAGCTGGCTGCGGGGTTGGGTGGACAACATGACAAGCCTCCATGCTTGAGAAAAACTCATGCATACCATGCCGAATAATCCGTTGTCCGGCAAGCCTTGGGGGGGCTAAAAAGGGACCTCTTTCACACACGCAGGTGACGGCCCCATGTCCATCCCCCAGGTTTCCAGCAAACTGCCCCAGGTGGGCACCACCATCTTCACCGTGATCGGGGATCTGGCCGCCCGCCATCCCAGCATCAACCTCTCCCAGGGGGCGCCGAGCTTCCCCTGCGATCCCGAACTCATCCGGGTGACCCACGAGGCCATGCTGGCCGGTGAAAACCAGTACGCCCCCATGACGGGGCTGCCTGCCCTGCGCGAACAACTGGCGGCCAAGATTGCAGCCAGCTACGGCCATCACTATGACGCGGGCGACGAGATCACCATCACCGCCAGCGCCAGCGAAGCCCTGTTCTGCGCCATCACCGCCCTGGTTCACCCCGGCGACGAGGTGATCATGTTCGAGCCGGCCTTCGACAGCTACCGCCCCATGATCCAGTTGCAGGGAGCCACCCCTGTGGTGATCGCCCTCAAGGCGCCGGATTTCGCCATTCCCTGGGACGAGGTGGCCGCCCGCGTCACCCCCCGCACCCGCATGATAGTGCTCAACACCCCCCACAACCCCACCGGCACCGTCTGGCAGGCAGGGGATCAGGAGCGCCTCGCCCGACTGGTGCGCGGCACCGACATCCTGATCCTCTCGGACGAGGTGTACGAGCACGTGGTGTTCGACGGCGCCCTGCACCAGAGCGTCATCCGCTATCCGGAGCTGGTGGAGCGCTCCGTCGCCGTCTTCTCCTTCGGCAAGACCTTCCACGTCACCGGCTGGCGGGTGGGCTACTGCGTGGCGCCCCGCCCCCTGATGGAGGAGATCCGCAAGGTGCACCAGTTCGCCATGTTCGCCGCCGACACCCCCATGCAGTACGGCTTCGCCCACCTGTTGCAGCAACCGGCCCACTATCAGGGGCTGGCAGCCTTCTACCAGCGCAAGCGCGACTTGCTCGCCTCGGCCCTGGCTGGTTCGCGCCTGACCCTGCTCCCCTCGGCGGGCAGCTTCTTCATGCTGGCGAGCTACGAGCGGGTAAGCGACGAGCCGGACAGCCTGTTCGTGCAGCGGCTCATCCGCGATCACGGGGTCGCCACCATTCCGGTCTCCGCCTTCTATCACGACGGCACGGATCAAAGAGTCATCCGTCTCTCCTTCTCCAAGGATGACGACACCCTGCTGACGGGCGCCGAGCGCCTGTGCGCCGTCTAGGGGGCACCATGGATTCACTGCGCGTTGCCGTCCTCCAGATGGTCTCCGGGGATAACCTTGACCACAACCTGGCCCAGGCAGAGGCGCTGCTGCGTCAGGCCGCGGCCGAGGGGGCAGAGCTGGCCCTGCTGCCCGAATACTTCTACCTGATGCCGGTTGATGAGCGGGCGCGGGTGGCCCTGGCCGCCCCCGTTGGCGATCACCCCCTGCTGGCCTGGGTACAGGGGCTGGCCCGGGAGCTCGGCGTCTGGATCCTGGCCGGCACATTGCCGCTTGCCAGCCACGAGCCCGGCAAGATGCACAACAGCAGCCTGCTCATCGACCCCCAAGGGCAGCTCGCAAGCCGCTACGACAAGCTGCACCTGTTTGGCTTTTGCACCGGGCAGGAGCAGTATGACGAGGCCGCGACCATGACCCCGGGCCGGGAGGTGGTGAGCCATCCCCTGCCCTGGGGCGTGCTGCGCTTCGGCGTCTGCTACGACCTGCGCTTCCCGGAGCTGTTTCGCCTGGGGCCCGCCCCCGATTTCATCGCCCTGCCCGCGGCCTTCACCCACACCACCGGGCTCGCGCACTGGGAGCTGCTGCTGCGGGCCCGGGCGGTAGAGAACCTGGCCTTCGTGTTTGCCTCGGCCCAGGGGGGGCACCACCCCGGTGGGCGGCGCACCTTCGGCCACAGCATGATCATCGACCCCTGGGGCCGGATACTGGCCCAGGTAGAGGAAGGTCAGGGCCTGGCCATCGCCACCCTGGATCTGGCGGCACAGCGCAAAGTGCGCAGCCAGCTGCCGGCCCTCACCCATCGCAAGATAGCCGTCGGCCCCTGAGGCCGGCACCCTTTAGCACGCTAGGAATGACACCACACTTCAAGGGACTGACCATGAAACTCAACACACTGATGATGCTGATGGCCCTGGCCACCGCCGGCCAGGCCGCCGCCAAACCCCTGGTGATCGCCACCGATGCCACCTACCCCCCCTTCGAGATGGTCGACAGCAACGGCCAGCTCGGCGGCTTCGAGGTCGATCTGGCCTATGCCCTGTGCGCTGCCATGAAGACCGAGTGCGAGGTGATCAACCAGCCCTGGGATGCCCTGCTGCCCGGCCTGCAGGTGCGCAAGTACGACGCCATCATGTCCTCCATGAACATCACGGACGAGCGACGCCAGAAAGTGGACTTCAGCCAGGTCTACTACATGATGCAGAACCGCTTCGTGGGGCGCAGCGACAAGGCCGCCGACTTTGCAGACGATCCGGCCCATTTCAAGGGCAAGGTGATCGCGGTGCAGGAGGGCACTCCCCAGGACAACTTCGTCACCGCCCGCTATGGCGAGGTGGCCAAGATCAAGCGCTACGTCAATGCCCAGTCCCCCATGCTGGATCTGCAGTCCGGCCGCGCCGACTACACCTTCGGCAACATGGTGCAGTTGAAGGTGGGCTTCCTCGACAAGGAGATGGGCAAGCAGTTCGCCTTCGTCGGTCCCCAGTTCAACGGCACCCAGGACAAGATCCTGGGAGAAGGGGTGGCGGTGGCCCTGCGCAAGCACGATGACAAGCTCAAGGCCCGCTTCGATGCCGCCATCGAGAGCGTCAAAGCAGACGGCACCTTCAACACCCTGCTCAAGAAGTACCAGCTCGAAGATCTGCTCTGATCCCGGCATGCCGGCCCCCTGGACAGTTGCAAGGGGCCACGGCAACAGGGCGGCCATTGGCCGCCCTGTGTCGTTTTCCCGGCCTCTCGCCGTTATTGGGCCAGGCCCAGGTGCCCGGCAATCTGCTGGTACAGGGTCTGGTAGTTGTCGTCGAAGTGGTGGGAGCCCGGCAGGGTCACCGTCGTCACGTTCGGCTGCTGCAAGCGCGGACAGAGTTTGACCGGGGAGTCATCCTCCGCGCCCTGCACGCAGAGCAGCGGCAGAGTCTGGATCCGTGTCACCTCCGGCAGGGTGGGATAGCGGCCCCCCTTGTCGTGCACCACCATGTCGCTGACGTGGATCTCGAAATCCGACGCCGTCGAGGGGGAGAGCATCACGGCCCCCGCCAGGCTGTCGCGATAGGCCTGCGGCAGACGATTGATGACGAAGGGCACTATCTCGGCACCAAAGGAGAAACCCACCAGCAACCAGCGCTGGCGCCCCCAACGGGACTGGTACTCGGTGAGGATGCGCACCAGATCCGCCGTCGCCTGCTCCGGCGTCTTCTTCTTCCAGTAATAGGAGAGCGAGCTCCAGCCCACCACCGGCATGCCGTGGGCCTGCAACTGGGCGCTGAGCCCCTTGTCCAGCGCCGCCCAGCCGCCATCCCCGCTCATGAAGACCACCATGGGGGCGGACGAGGCTTGCGCCACGGGCAACTCCACCAGCCCCAGATCCGCGCCGACCCGCTCCGGTTGGGCGGCCACCGCCGGCAAGGTGAACGAAGAGACGAAACAGCAAATCAACAGCAACAACATGGCTCTCATGGGCCAACTCCTATTTCTTCATGAGCCCGAAGGGGCCGCGACTGATGAGGGAGACGAGATGGGTCAGGGTGCGGGGCAGCACCAGATGACCGGTACAGAGCAGGTAGCGGGGCTCCCACCTTGGGCCGAACTTCTCCTTGTAACGCCGCAGTCCCTGGAAGTTGTAGAAACGGCTGCCCCGGGTGAACAGGGTGTTGCCAAGGCGGGCCCAGTAACCGCCGAGGGGGTTGTCGTTGAAGCCCGACATGGGGGCCATCCCCAGGTTGAAGCTGGCATAACCCTCCTGCTTGCCCCACAGCAGGAGCTCGACAAACAGGAAATCCATGACAGGCGCCGCCCCCGTGTCCAGGCTGTAGCGCATCAGATCGATGGAGAGGCTCTCCTTGTTGTCGCTGGTCCAGAGGTTGGCAAACCCGACGATCTGCCCCTCCCGCCGCACCAGCGCCATCGGGTTGAGGGTGAGGTAGGCGGGATCGAAACTGCCCACGGAGAAGCCCTTCTCCCTGCCCTGCTTGCTGTGCAGCCAGCTGTCGGAGATCCCCTTCAACTCGGACAGCAGGGGGGCAATCTCACCGGGGGCCACCACCTCGAAGCGCAGCCCTTCCCGCTTGCCTTTGGCGTGACTCTGGCGCAGGTTGCGCAGGCGACTGCCGGCGAGATCGAAGCTCGGCAGATCCACGATGGCCTCCTCCCCCAGCTTGAAGGGGATGAGCCCGAGATCCAGATAGACAGGCAGATATCGGGCCGACACCTGGTAGAAGACCGGGCTGACGTCGTGCTCGTCACAGCGCTCGCGAAACTGCCAGAGCAGCTCCTCCACGAGGGAGGGCTGGCCGACGGGATCCCCCATCACTATCCAGCTGCTGCCCTCGGCCCCGTACATGAGGAACGCCTCGCCGCTGGGGTGGAACAGCAGGGACTTGTCCCCGAGCTGGGCCAGGTAGCCGTGGCCTCCCCCTGCCCGCATCACCAGCCCATGGGCACGGGAGAGCACCTCGGCATCCGGCTTGCCGACGGGCAGGCGCAAGGGGGCCAGCAAATGGGCCACCCCGACCACCGCCAGCACGCCGATGACACTCCCCATGGCGCGCAGGGCGCGGGAGGCGGCCCCGGGCCCGTGGGCCGAGACGTGCAGCCAGAGGGAGGGGTCGTACTCCACATGGCGGTAGGAGAAGAGCAGCAACCACAAGGCCCCCAGCAGCACGGCCCCCACCGACATCAGCCAGGAAGGGGTGAACCGGGCGTGAAGCAGGGAACCCTTGCGATAAAAGAGAGGGCGGCAGGGGGTGATGATGAGCAAGAAGCCCCCGAGCAGCAGGGCGGACTCCCAGTCAAACCCCTTGAACAGGGAGAACAGCATGCCAAGCCCCAGCAGCCACTGGGTGATCCTGAATGCCCCGTCATGACGGCGGTAGAGGCTGTGGGCCAGCAACAGCAGCAACACGCCGCTGACGCTGCCGAGCACATGGGAGAGCTCCAGCAGGTGCAGGGGCAACACCTGCAGGAAGGCTTCGATGCGCCCCTTCATGGTGGGGATCATCCCGGAGCAGAGCAGCAGGGTGCCCGCCGCGAAGGTACCCATGCTCACCAGGGCGGGCACAAACTCCCGGGTCGCCATCATCACCCCCTGCAGCCGGTGCAGGCGGGCCCGCTGTTGCAGCAGCTCCTGACCTGCGAACAGCAGCAGGGCACAGAGGAAGGGCAGGAAGTAGTAGACGCAGCGGTAGATAAGCAGGGAGGCGAGCAGCTTGTCCACCGGCAGATAGTGGGTGAGCAGCAGGCTCATGCTCGCCTCGAAGACCCCGATGCCCCCCGGCACATGGGCCAGCACCCCGAGCAGACTGGAGAGCACGAAGGCACTGAGCAGCACCGGATAGGGCACGCTGCCCGATGGCAGCAGCACATAGAGCACGGCGGCGGCGGCCATCCAGTCAAGCAGGGCGATGAGCAGTTGCAGCAGGCGGTATCTGATGCGCGGCAGGAACAGCGGGTGTCCGCGCCAGACCAGGGCAGCCCCCGGCCACACCAGATATGCCAGCACCGTCAGCAGGGCCAGGCCCCCCGCCAGTTGCAACAACCCGGTCGCCCAGCGGGGCCAGTCCACCAGCAGGGCCGCCCCCTGCCCCAGCAGCAGGGCACTGCCCCCCCAGCCCAGCAGACCGAGGAAGAAGGTGATGGAGCAAAAGAGGATCACCCTGGCCACCTCCCCGGTGCCAAGCCCCAGGGAGGAGTAGAGCCGGTAGCGTACCGAGGAGCCGGTAAGCAGTGCAAAGCCCAGGGTGTTGGAGAAGGTGTAGGCGATGAAGGAGGTCATCCCCACCTGCTGCCAGGGCAGGCGTTTGTCCAGCACCTTCAGGGCCAGCAGATCGTAGCAGCAGAGGCAGCCATAGCTGAGCAGGGTGAGCAGCAGGGCGCCCCCCAACTGCGGCAAGGGTTGTGACCAGATGGCCTGGCGGATGTCGTGCCAGTGCCACAGGTGGGTCAAATGATAGAGGACGGTCAAGGCCGCCCCCAGCAGCAGCAGGCTGCACAGGGGGCCTATCCAGATCAACAGCTGACGCCGCATTCAAGATTCCTGTCAAAAAGCGTGGAGAAAGAGAGGCTCCGAAAGCGGGCGGACAAGGCGCCCTCCCGGAGTGACTCCCCCAGAGGCGGCGCGTGACGCCGCACGTTCACGGGGGCAATCCCATGATTTACCAGGCCCTGCCCGCTCGCCACTTTTCTTCTGTAACCTTATGTACAGGCAGACAAAACATCCCCGTCCGGGATAGAGGCAGGAGACGCCATGACCCCCTCCCCCCTGATAAGACGCTTCCCCCAAAACGCCCAGGGGCGCGATCTGGCCGTCGGCGACATCCACGGCCACTTCGCCCTGTTGCAGCAGGCCCTCGACACCCTGGATTTTGATCCCGCCCGGGACCGTCTCTTCAGCGTCGGGGATCTGGCGGATCGCGGGCCCGAGTGCAGCGAGGTGATCCACTGGTTGGCCAGGCCCTGGTTTCACCCGGTCTGCGGCAATCACGACGACTACGTCTGCCGTTACGAGAGCTGCGATCGGGAGAACTGGATCCGAAACGGCGGCGGCTGGTTTCAGCAGCTGACCCCTGCCGAGCAGGCGGCGTTCGCCGTCCACTACCGCAGCCTGCCCCTGGCCATCGAGGTGCAGACCAGCCAGGGACCCGTCGGGCTGCTTCACGCCGATTGCCCCTTCTCCTCCTGGCAGGGGCTGCTGGACCAACTCGATGCCGGAGTGAGCGGCGGACGACTTCGGGCCATCAAGAACGTCTGCCTCTGGTCAAGGCGCCGTATCGAACGGCTGGACGAGGACGGGGTCGCGGATCTCGCCGCCCTGGTGGTGGGCCACACTCCGGTGAGGGTGCCGGTGCGCCTTGGCAACGTCCACTACATCGACACCGGCGGCTGGTATCCCGAGGAGGGCGGCTACTTCACCCTGCTGGACCTCAATACCCTGACCCCTCACTTTCCCCAGCCCTGAGCCGGACCGATGGGATGACCAGGCTCACGGACAACGCCCACTGCCCATTAAAGCGCCAGGCGAACGCCCCGGACTTCGCTCTGCCAGCGCGATGGTTTACCATGCAGGCAATTGCGGTGCATGGCACCCCCACCCAGGCGCCAGGCGCCGCCGTCATCGGATACTCCTTTCGAGCAACATGAGCACATCAGCGCACCCGGCCAGCGGGCCCACGTTCTACTTCCACGACTACGAGACCTTCGGCATCAGCCCGGCCAGGGACAGACCCGCGCAGTTTGCCGGCATTCGTACCGACGGGGATTTCAACGTCATCGGCGAGCCGCTGGTGATTTACTGCAAGCCGCCGGCGGATTACCTGCCGGAGCCGGAAGCCTGCCTCATCACCGGCATCACGCCGCAAAAGGCGATGAAGGACGGCCTGTGCGAGGCGGACTTCATCCGCCAGATCCACGCAGAGTTCGCCACCCCGGGCACCTGCGTGCTCGGCTACAACAGCATCCGCTTCGATGACGAGGTGACCCGCTACACCCTCTATCGCAACTTCTATGACCCCTATGCCTACGCCTGGCAGAACGGCAACTCCCGCTGGGACATCCTCGACATGCTGCGGGCCTGCTACGCCCTGCGCCCGCAGGGGATAGAGTGGGCCGTCGATGAAGAGGGCAAGCCGAGCTTCAGGCTGGAGAAGCTGACGGTGGCCAACGGCGTGGCCCACGCCAACGCCCACGATGCGCTCTCGGATGTGCTGGCCACCATCGAGATGGCCAGGCTGGTGAAAAAAGCCCAGCCCAAGCTCTTCGAGTACCTCTTTGATCTTCGCAACAAGAACAAGGTGAAGGCCCTCATCGACGTGGTGACCATGAAACCCCTGGTGCACGTCTCCGGCATGTTCTCCCCCTGGCAGGGGTGTGCGAGCTGGGTGTCGCCGCTCGCCTGGCACCCCACCAACCAAAACGCGGTGATCATGGTGGATCTGACCCGTGACCCGACTCCGCTTATCGAGCTCTCCTGCGAGGAGATCCGCGAGCGCCTCTACACCAAAAAAGAGGAGCTGGGGGATCTGGCCGGCATTCCGGTCAAACTGGTGCACATCAACAAGTGCCCGGTACTGGCCCCGGCCGCCACCCTGACCCCGGAGCGGGCGGACGAACTGGGCATCAATCGGGCTCAGTGCCGCAAGAGCCTGGATCTGCTGCGGGCCCACCCCGAGGTGCGGGAAAAACTGGTGGAGGTGTTCAACCAGGAGTTTGCCGGCAGCAACGACGGCGACCCCGGCACCCAGCTCTACGCCGGCTTCTTCGGCCACGGCGACAAGTCCACCATGGATCTGGTGCGCGCCACCCCGGCGGATCTGTTGGGGGAGCGGGAGTTTGCCTTCACGGATCCCCGTCTGCCCGAGATGCTGTTCCGTTACCGCGCCCGCAACTGGCCCCACACCTTGAGCGAAGCGGAGCAGAAGCGCTGGCGCCTGCACTGCAGCGACTACTTCAGCCGCCGCCTGCCGGATTATGTGCCGCGCCTGGAAGCCCTGGCGGAACAGAACCAGGGGAACGAACGGAACTTTGCGATTCTAAAGAGTCTCTATCACTACCTTGAAAATCTGTGAGATGTGAGCCGTTTCACAGTTAAAAACCGATGCGTTTCCCCGGCTCGCGACATAATGGGCAGGGAGCCCAAGCTCCTGATAGTGTGAATATTTAGATGCGCTGACGGCATGGATGCCGTGCTTTCGACTGTTGGGGAACTCTCGTTTTATGCGTTCAGCTCTGCCTGCTTTGACACTCGTCGCCTGTGCCCTGCTGCCCCAGGCCGCCCTCGCTGGCGCCCGGTTCGAGGTGCCAGACTACCTCTTGCGCCTGCCGGAGCAGACCTACCGGCTCATCGAGCGCAATTTCAGCACCCTCTACCAGCAGACCGACTTCACCCCGCAAATCACCAACAGCTATTTCAACCACTCGGATCTCTACCGCTTCGCCGGCATTCCCCTGGCCATCACGCCGCAAAACGGCTTCCAGATGGAGGTGTTCGGCCAGCTCTACAACAAGTCGTCCCAGATCTATGCCCAGATGAGCCAGGATCTCTCCCTCTATCGCACCCTGCGGGTGGACATGATGGGGGATCAGAGCGACGAGATCGCCATCGGCATGGGGCTCGGCATCCCCCTGACAACCCGCCTCACCGTCAAGGCGCTCGCCTCCAGCAACGAGATCCCGGGCTATGGCTCCGCCAATTACGCCATCGGGATGGAGTGGCACTTCTAGAGACCATTTCGCCACGTAAAAAAGGCTCCCGAGGGAGCCTTTTTGCAGTGCAACGCCATCAGGGGTAGCGGATCACCACCCCCTGCCCCCCTTGCAGCACCAGGGTGCTCCCCAGGGGCGTCTCGTCCCAGAAGTCCGTGCCCCCCGGCGCCAACGGGAACTCGCAGGGGTGCTCCCCCCAGTTGAACAGGCAGAGCAGCTCGCCGCCCCCGGGCAGCGCCACCCGCCCGCGCTCGAATGCCATCCCCTCGAAGCGGGCCGCCGGGGTGCGCGCGGCGCACAGGGCGAGCAGCTTGCCAAGGCGCGCCCCTTGCGCCTCGTCCAGATCCTGCAATCTGTCCCCCGCCAGCACCATGCCACCGCTCGCCACCAGGGCGGCCAGGTGAAAGTCGTACTCGGCGCGGCTCCCGTGCTGGCCCGGGATATCCCGCAGGCAGACGCAGTCGGGGTCCAGCACCCAGAGCCGCTCGTGCTGCCAGGCGCGGCAGAAGGCTTCTCGCGCTATCTGGCGAAAACGGGGGCCCTGGCGCTCCACGTCATCGCTCACCCGCATGCCGTGCACCAGGCCGAGGCTCGGCCACAGCGGCGCATTGCAGCCGAGCAGGAAGGCCCCCTCCCCGGCGCCGCGCAGAATAGCGGCCATGCCGCGCCGATAGGCCTCCACCCGGGTGGCGGCGGGGTCGTGGAAGCGCCCACCGTGGATGGCCCCCCAGAAGTTGGCATCGAGCTTGAAGTAGTGAATGCCCCACTGGGTACGCAGGGTGCGAAATACCTGCTCCAAGTGCGTCTGCACCTCGGGGTGGGTGCCATCCAGCACGTACCAGGGGGTGCAGCGCCAGCCCCCGTAGGTGACCCGCTCCGAGGGGAGCGGCAGGCCATCCTCCCCTTTCACGAACCAGTCAGGGTGATCCTGGAACACTCGGGAGCCGGGCTCGGCGATAAAGGGGGCGACCCAGAGCGCAGGCTCGCAACCGGCGGCGCGGATCTCCCCTGCCAGGGCCGCCACCCCCTCCTCGAACTTGGCGGAAGGGGTGAGCCAGTCCCCCATCCTGGCCTGATAGCCGTCATCTATCTGGACGTAGCGCAGGGCCGGGAAACGCTCGGCCCGCACCGCCAGGTTCTCGCGAATGTCCGCCGCGCTCACGTTCGCGTAGTAGTGATACCAGGAGCACCAGCCGCTCGGGCGCGTGGGCACCTCCCCCACCAGGGAGCCGTGCTCGGCGGCGATATGCTGTGCCAGCGTCGCGAGCAGGGCCTCCCTGTCCGACCCCTCCAGGCAGATCAGCGCCTCGCTCTGCCAGTGCGCACCCGGCGCCAGGGTGCGCCCTTCGGTGTTCATCACGATCTCGAGGCGCCCGTCGGGATGGAGGCGAAACTCCCCGCCAAAGCGCTGGCAGCTCGCAAAGGCCAGCAGCAGCCAGCCCCCCTCCTGCGCCACCAGCAGCAGGTTGTGCACCGTGTGGTAGCCATGGTCGGCGGTGATGCGATAGACAGACGCATCGGGGCAGCGGCCCAGGTGCTCGGGGGCGTTCCAGCGTCCCCCGGTCTGGGCCAGCATCTGGAACCCCTCCCCGTAGATGGCCGCGTCGGGCGCAAGTCCGAGATCCCCCTCAAACAGCCGCCAGTGGTGGACGGCCTCGGACTGCTTCCCTGTGTTGTCGAGCCTCACCCGGCAAAGCGGCCCCTCCCACTGGCGGGTTTGTAGCAGGGTGTCAGGGAGGGCGGGATCGGCGGGCAGTTGGCGCAACCGGGCCAGGAGAGAGGGGGTCGACATGGGAACTCCTTCTTGTGAATGGGGTTGAAGCCGGGCCATTGTATCCCCTGCGGGCCAGTTGACCCTGTTCCCTCCCCCCCGTGCCTGTTAAACTGCGACCTCGCTCACACTTGCCAAGATGAGGCCCCCGTGCTGCTGCAACGCACCCTGCGCTACCTTCGTGATTTTCTGGTCATCATCGCCTGTCTGCTGGCAGGCAAGGCCATGGCGGCCATCCTGCCCTTCGCCTTCCCCGGCAGCATCATCGGCATGCTGCTGCTGTTCGTGCTGCTCTCCTTGCAGATCGTCCGCTTCTCCTGGGTCGAGCTGGGGGGCGGCCTGCTGCTGCGCCACATGGGGGTGCTGTTCGTGCCGGTGGCGGTGGGCCTGGTGGCCTGGCTCGAACCCCTGCGCCAATCCTTCGGTCTCATCATGCTCTGCGTCGTGCTCGGCATCGTGCTCATCCTGGGCGCGGTCGGCCACCTCTATCAAAGGATGAACAAGCCATGATCCTCTGGTTCGCCCTGCCCCTCACCTCACCTTACCCTGTCATCACAAGGATGCAGCCATGATCTTCTGGTTGGCCATTCCCCTGACCCTGGCCCTCTATTTCATGACCCGGGCCCTCTACCGCCGCCTGCCCTGGCCCGTCATCAATCCGGTGCTGATCCCCACCGCCGTCATCATCGGCCTGCTGCTCTGGCTCGATCTGCCTCTGGATCAGTACCAGCAGGGGGCCTCGCCCCTGACCGCCCTGCTGGAACCCGCCGTGGTGGCCCTGGCCCTGCCGCTTTACCAGCAGGCGCGCCAGATCCGCGACAAGCTCACACCCATCCTGGCCTGTACCCTCACCGCGGTGCTCATCTCGGTCTGTACCACCCTGGGGGTCGGCCACCTGATGGGGGCGGATCCGGCGCTGCTCGCCTCCATCGCCACCAAGTCCATCACCACGCCGCTCGCCATGAGCGTCAGCCAGTCCCTCGGCGGCATTCCCGCCATCGCCGCCGCCGTGGTGGTGGTGGTGGGGATCCTGGGGGCCCTGGCGGGCTATCCCCTGCTCAAGCTGATGCGGGTCACCGACCCCGAGGCCCAGGGACTCGCCATGGGAGCCTGCGCCCACGCCATCGGCACCGCCGCCTCCGCCGAGCAGGGGGTGACCCAGGGCGCCTTCTCGTCGCTGGCCATGGTGGTGTGCGGCGTGCTGACCGCAGCCATCGCCCCCCTGCTGTTCGCCCTCTACCACTGGCTGACCTGATCCCCGTTGCCATGGCCGCCCCTGCGGCCATGGCCTCTGTGCCCTTTCACCGTTTCCATCCGATACCCTCACCTCCCTGATGCCGGGAGCTGGCGCACAGATTGCGAAAGACAAACGTTTCCTTTAACATCCTCGCCCCTTTGCCCATCAAGGCGTGAGCGCGCTCACACAATTCGCCGCGCTTGCTCCCTACAATGGCCCCCCAATTGGCCTTTGAGGACACAGTATGCATCCCCGCTTTGCCAAGCCATTCGAGACCCTTTCCGCCCCGCTCCAGGCCGCCCTGCTGCCCATGCTGGGGGACGATTTCCAGGCCCGTTTCACCCCGGACCAGGTCGCGACCCTGAAAGCCGCCACCGGGCTGGATGACAGGGCCCTGCGTCTGGCCTTGCTGCCGCTGGCGGCCGCCTGCTCGGTGGCCCCCATCTCCAGGTTCTTCGTCGGCGCCATCGCCTGCGGCCTGAGCGGCACCTGGTACTTTGGCGCCAACATGGAGTTCGCGGGCCAGGGGCTGTTCCACTCGGTCCACGCCGAGCAGTCCGCCATCTCCAACGCCTGGCTGGGTGGCGAGACCGGGATCTCCGAGATCACCGTGAACTACACCCCCTGCGGCCACTGCCGCCAGTTCATGAACGAGCTGAGCACCGCCAAGACCCTGAAGGTCTCCCTGCCGGACGATCTCAGCGAGCTGCAATCCTTCCTGCCCCACTCCTTCGGCCCCGCCGATCTCGAGATCACCGATGCCCTGATGAGCCCCCAGGCCCATGACGAGCTGGTGCTCGAGAGCGACGACCCCCTGTGGCAGGCTGCGCTCGCCGCCGCCCGCCAGAGCTATGCCCCCTACAGCCAGGGCTATGCCGCGGTGGCGCTGCAGTTCGAGGACGGGCGCATCTTCTGCGGCCGCTATGCCGAGAACGCCGCCTTCAACCCGAGCCTGCCGCCGATGCAGATGGCCTGCGCCCACGCGGTGCTGGGTGGCGAGGATCTCGCCACCGTGCGCCGCGCCGTGCTGCTGGAGAGCAAGGATGGCCAGATCAGCCAGCGGGACTCCGCCCAGTCCACCCTGAAGGCGCTGGGCTCCGTCGAGCTTGAGTACAAAGCCGTCTGACCCCGGCATCCGCCAACGGGAAGGGGAGCTGCGGCTCCCCTTCTTGCTCTCTGCGGCTCTCATCCTGCCCCTCACCCCCTCTCTCTGCGCCTCTGGCGCCGTGCATCAGATGCCCCCCTGCCCCATGTGAGGGCGGCCTCCCTCCGATGACCTTATTTGGCAGACCTCCTCTGCGGTGGCGGGAAGCCCAGGTTAAGGGGCCAATGCCTCCCACCCCGCCCCTTGCGGCCCCCGTGTGTGACCCCAAGATGCATTTGCCAAGCCACTGGGATCCCGCCTTTCCATGGTTTTTGCAAATACCTTCCCTGCTTGTTCCCTCGACGCAGGGCGGTATGGCGGCGGCGGGAAACGTCGGGGAAGGGGTCAATGCCCCGCCCCTTGCGGCCCCCGTGTGTGACCCCAAGATGCATTTGCCAAGCCACTGGGATCCCGCCTCTCCATGGATTTTGCAAATACCTTTCCCTGCCTGTTTCCTCGATGAGGGGCGGCATGGCGGCGGCGGGAAACGTCGGGGAAGGGGTCAATGCCCCTCCCTCGCCCCTGGCGGCCCCCGTGTGTGACCCCAAGATGCATTCGCCAAACCACTGGGATCCCGCCTTTCCATGGATTTTGCAAATGCCTTTCCCTGCCTGTTCCTTCGACGCGGGGCGGCATGGCGGCGGCGGGAAGCATCGGAGAAGGGGTCAATGCACCAGCCCCGCCCGTCCCCTGTCGGCTGCTTCCCCCTGAAATACAGCGGGGGAGCCACTGGCTCCCCCGACTGTCATTGATGTGGCCCATATGGCGGCACCAGCCCCTGTCAGGACTCCCACAGGATGCGCTGGCTGCCGGACCAGCGCTCGCCGATGTCCGCGTATTTTTGTTCCAGCAGGTGGCGGCGGATCTTCATGGTGGGGGTCAGCACCCCGTTCTCGATGTTCCAGGGGCTCTTGACCACCAGGATGCCCCGCAGGCGAGCGTGGGATTCCAGCTTGTCGTTGACCCGGTTGAGGGCAGCCTCCAGCTGGGCCTCCACCCCGGCCTTGTCCCCCTTCATGGCGCTCTCGGCGAGCTGCACCAGGGCGACCGGCTGCGGCATGCCGTAGCCGATGACGCAGAGCTGCTCGATGATAGGCTCCTGCCCGAGCATCCCCTCGATGGGCACCGGGGCCACGTACTTGCCCTTGGCGGTCTTGAAGACGTCCTTCATGCGGCCAGTGATGGTGAGGTAACCCTCCCTGTCCAGCTTGCCCATGTCACCGGTGTGCAGCCAGCCCTCGGCGTCGATGGCCTCTGCACTGTGCTCGGGATCCTTGTAGTAGCCCACCATCATGCCGTCGCAGCGACAGAGGATCTCCCCCTCGTCGGAGATCTTGATGGTCACCCCGGACCCGGCCTTGCCGACGGTGCCTATCTTGTCCGCCCGGAACGGGTAGTTGAGGGTGGAGTAGGCGTGGTTCTCGGTCATGCCCCAGGCCTCGGTGATATGGATGCCGATGCTGTGATACCACTCCAGCAGCGCCGGGGCCACCGGCGCAGAGCCGCAGCCCAGCACCCGCGCCTGATCCAGCCCCAGCCCCTTTTGCAGCTTGCTCTTGATGAGGCTGGAGACGAGGGGGATCTTGAGCAGCAGCGCCAGCTTTTTCTGGGGCAGCTTCTCGTGGATCTTGATGCGGAACATGGCCCAGAGCCGCGGCACCGAGATGAAGACGGTGGGACGGCAGCGCTTGACGTCCTCGATGAAGGTGTCGAGGGATTCGGGGAAGGCGATGGTGGCACCGCTGAACAGGCTGCCGCCGTAGATGTAGACCCGCTCGGTGATGTGGGCAAGGGGCAGGTAGGAGAAGCCGCGATCCTCGGCGGTGAGGGAGACCGCCTCCACCAGCTTCTCGCAGGACCAGGCGTAGCGCTCCACGCTCAGCATGGCCCCCTTGGGCTTGCCGGTGCTGCCGGAGGTGTAGACCAGGCTCAGCAGGGCATCCGGCGCCTGCACCGGGCTGTCCGGGATGGGGTCGTATTGCGCCAGCAGATCGTCCCACTGGTGGGTGGCCGGCATGGTGTCGTAAGGCAGGGCGATACGCAGCAGATCCCCGGGCACCCCCGCCTCCTGGCTCTTCCAGTCGTCCAGCTTGCCGACGAAGATCGCCCTGGTTTCGCTGTGGCGCAGCACGTATTCGATGGTGTCGACGTTGGCGGTGGGGTAGATGGGCACGCTCACGTATCCCCCCATCTGCATCGCCAGATCGGCGATGAACCACTGGGCGCAGTTCTTGGAGAGCAACGCCACCTTGTCACCGGGCACCAGGCCCAGGGCGCGCAGTGCCGACACCATGCGCCGCGCCTCGTCGGCGACCTCACCCCAGGTGAAGTCGACGTATTCGCGGTGGATGGTCTGACGCAGATAGATTCGGTCGGGACACTGCCGCTCCCAGTGATAGAGCATCTCGAGCGGCAGTCTGGTGGCAATGCGTGAGGTGGAGGCCATGGTTTAATCCCTGAAACAAAAGGCGAGCCTCATTATTAACCTTTTGATAACACTCAGGGAAGCAGATTACTTAAACTTGTGTTTGAACTGCGAATGGGATCAAGCTTCCGCCTGGGCCTGCAGACGCTTCCACATCTCCTGCACCAGCACCTCGTCCTGCTCGGAGAGCTCACCTTGCAAGATGGCCTCGTTCAGGCTGCGCAGCACATAGCTCTTGACGTCCCGCACCAGGGTCTTGCCCTCCAGCTCGGCGCGCGCCACCGCAAGGGAGATGTGCCCTCGCAGATAGCCACCCGCAAACAGCTCGTCTTCGCTGGCCGTGGCGACCATGGCGTCGATCAGTCCCAACAACTTGTGTTCAAAATCGTGAATCGTCATTTAACGCAGCCTCATTTCCGGGGTTGCCGGCAAAAAATTCGGGGAGTGGAACCGCGATCCGGTTGATCGCGGCTCTCTGGCGCCAGGCCAGCCGCATCCTTGATGTCCTATTCCGGGTTGGCCACCGGGTAGATGACCTGATCCTTGTATCCCGTGGTTATGCGCAGATAACCACTCAACGACCGGTTCAGTGCCGGATCGTCGGTGTCCACCAGCAGCGGACGGCCTTCTAGCGCCGCCAGCTTGGCTTTGGTGGCGAGCACCTGGATATGCTCGCGCCCGACGGCCCGGATCACGTCTGGACTCAATTGCTGATTTCCGCGCCCGAACAGATGTCCCTGACCGCCGATCAGGGTGATGATCAGACGGCAGCGACGGCCGCGGATCCGGGTCAGGATCTCGGCGGCGGACAGATCCTGCCCGATAAGCCGGCCATTTTCCACCAGATCCACACCGAGCAAGGTATTTTCCAGACCCAGCTCCCCCATGCAGGCGGCCACCGTGCTCCCCGACCCCATCAGGTAGAGGGTATCGGGCTCCATCTGCTCAACCACACCGGCGGCAAGATCGGCGAGCACCAGCTCCTCGGACTCCCGCCCCCCCTGCTTGACCGCCTGCACGTAGCGCAGATCCCCGGGCACCAGCAGCTGGCCGTAGTGGCGGGCGCGCACCTTGCCGGCGCGAAACGCCTCCTCGTCGATGTCCATCACCTCCGCATCCACCAGGCTCAGAAGCTCCCCTGCGATCATTCTGGCCGCCACCCGGCCGCTCGCCGCCGGCGTCACCCCGTAGACCCCGGAGTGGATTTTGCACCCCGCCGGGATGCCGAGCACATGGCAGGACTCCCCCACCGCCGCGCAGATGTCACGGGCGGTGCCATCGCCACCGGCGAAGAGCAGCAGATCCACCCCGGCATCGCGCAGGGCCAGGGCGGCAGCCCGGGTGTCCTCGGCGCTCGTCTGCGCCCCGGCAGGCCGATGGACGATGCGATGGGGCAGCCCCAGCTCGGCGGCGAGGTCGGCCCCCATCTCTTCGGCCACCGTCAGCAGCTCGAATGACGTGGTCAGCTCGCACAGGGGCAACAGGGCCTGGCGGGCCCGCTCCCGGGCCTTGGGGACGGCCCCGCGCGCCAGCGCCTCGGCGACCATGCCGTCACTGCCCTTGAGACCGACGGCCCCGCCGATGCCGGCGACGGGGTTGATGATGAGCCCTAATCGAAACATGTTTCCCTCCTGTTGGATCGCCGCCATTTTTATCTTTTCCCGCCACTGGGACAAGCCATGACCCCCTGCTAAAATGCGCGGCTTCTACCTCAATCACTGTTCAACCAAGGTTCAATCATGCTGGAATGGATTGCGGACCCCTCCGCCTGGGTCGCGCTCGCCACCCTGACCCTGCTCGAGATCGTGCTCGGCATCGACAACATCATTTTCATCTCCATCCTGGTGGGTCGCCTGCCGGAAGCCCAGCGCCAGAAAGCGCGCATCCTGGGGCTGGGGCTCGCCATGGGCACCCGCATTCTGCTGCTGCTCTCCCTGGCCTGGGTGATGCGCCTCACCGAGCCCCTCTTCACCGTGCTGGGGGAAGCCATCTCGGGACGGGATCTCATCCTGCTGGTGGGGGGTCTGTTCCTCATCGCCAAGAGCACCCACGAGATCCACCAGAGCCTGGAAGGGGCCGCCGAAGAGGCGGGTGTGGTGAGCAAGACCGCGGGCTTCCTGTCCACCCTGGTGCAGATCGCCATCCTCGACATCATCTTCAGCCTGGACTCCGTCATCACCGCCGTGGGCATGGCGGATCATGTCCCTGTCATGGTGCTGGCCATCATCATCGCCGTCGGCGTCATGATGTTTGCCGCCAAGGCCATCGGCGACTTCGTCGATACCCACCCCACCATCAAGATGCTGGCCCTCTCCTTCCTTATCCTGGTCGGGGTGGCGCTGATGGCCGAAGGGCTGGATCTGCACATTCCCAAGGGTTACATCTACTTCGCCATGGCCTTCTCGCTGGTGGTGGAGATGATCAACATCCGCCTGCGCGGCCACCAGGAGCGGGCCAAGTAAACCGCGACCTGCCGAGAGATGGCCAAACAAAAAGCGCGACCCAGGGTCGCGCTTTTTTATTGCCCCGCCAACGGGGCGCCTTGGGCTCAGAGGGCGTTGCGAGCGGCCACGGCGTCCGCCAGGTTGCGCAGCAGCACCTCGGTATCGGCCCAGCCGATGCAGGCGTCGGTGATGCTCTGGCCGAAGGTGAGCTCGCACCCGTCCACCAGATCCTGACGCCCTTCCACCAGGTGACTCTCCACCATGACGCCGAACACCGCCTTGCTGCCGGCACGCAGCTGACCGGCCACGTCCTCGGCCACCAGCATCTGGTTCTTGAACTGCTTGCTGCTGTTGGCGTGGCTGAAGTCGATCATCACTTTCTGGGGCAGACCGGCCTTGTCCAGACCACTCACCACCTCATCCACGTGACGGGCGCTGTAGTTGGGCTCGCGGCCACCGCGCAGGATGATGTGACAGTCCGGGTTGCCAGCGGTCGAGACGATGGCGGAATGGCCGTACTTGGTCACCGACAGGAAGTGGTGCGGGGCGCTGGCGGCGCCGATGGCGTCGATGGCCACCTTGATGGTGCCGTCGGTGCCGTTCTTGAAGCCCACCGGGCAGGAGAGACCGGAGGCCAGCTCGCGGTGTACCTGGGATTCGGTGGTACGGGCGCCGATGGCCCCCCAGCTCATCAGATCCGCCACGTATTGCGGGGTGATCATGTCGAGGAACTCGGAGGCGGTCGGCAGCCCCATGTCGTTGAGATCCAGCAAGAGCTTGCGACCAAGGCGCAGGCCGTCGTTGATCTGGCAGCTGTTGTCGAGGTAGGGGTCATTGATCAGCCCCTTCCAGCCCACTGTGGTACGGGGTTTTTCGAAGTAGACCCGCATCACGATCTCCAGCTGATCTTTCAGCTCGTCGCGCAGCACCTTGAGGCGTTTGCCGTATTCCAGGGCGGCGACCGGATCGTGGATGGAGCAGGGGCCGATCACCACCAGCAGGCGATCATCGTCGCCGGCCAGGATGTTGTGGATGGCCTGACGGGATTCAAACACGGTGGCCGAGGCGGTGTCGGTCGCCGGAAACTTCTCAAGCACCGCAACCGGGGGCAATAGCTCTTTGATTTCACTGATACGAACGTCGTCGGTTTGATGCTGCATGACCAAGTTTCCTGCTAGATGACTGCGATAAAGAGATCTCAATCTAGCCCTGTGCCGGGTCGGTGTAAATAGAAAATTACATTCTTCGACAAGGAATTTTATTATCGCACCTTGCAAGTTTGCATAATGCTGCTAGGAGGCATGAAAAAAGCGGGGGGCAGAGATGAAAAGGCCCGCACGAAGCGGGCCGAAAGGGCTCAGGCCTGACTGACGCTGGCCAGCTTGTCGAAGTAGTCCGGGAAGGTCTTGGAGGTGCAACCCGGATCATTGATGGTGACCGGCGTATCGGAGAGCGCCACCAGGGAGAAGCACATGGCGATGCGGTGATCGTTGTAGGTGTCGATGGCCGCGTGGGTCAGCTGTGCGGGCGGGATCACGGTGATGAAGTCGTGCCCCTCCTCCACTTCCACGCCCAGCTTGCGCAGCTCGGTCGCCATGGCGTGCAGGCGGTCGGTCTCCTTCACCCGCCAGTTGTAGATGTTGCGGATGGTGGTGGTGCCCTCGGCAAACAGCGCCGTGGTGGCGATGGTCATGGCCGCATCCGGGATGTGGTTCATGTCCATGTCGATGCCCTTGAGCGGCCCCTGCTCGGCCTCGATGAAGTCATCGCCCCAGGTGATGCGTGCCCCCATCTTCTCCAGTACGTCGGCGAAGTGGATGTCCCCCTGGATGCTGTGCTTGCCGATGCCGGTAACCCGTACCTTGCCCTTGATGGCGCCCGCCGCGAGGAAGTAGGAGGCGCTGGAGGCATCCCCTTCCACCAGGAAGTCCCCCGGGCTGACATAGGTCTGGTTGCCCTTGATGTAGAACACCTTGTAGTCGTCGTGCTCGATGACCACCCCGAACTGCTTCATGATGTGCAGGGTGATGTCGATGTAGGGCTTGGAGACCAGCTCCCCCTTGATGTGGATGCGGGTGTCGCCGGCCGCCATGGGGGCCGCCATCAAAAACGCCGTCAGGAACTGGCTGGAGACGGAGCCGTCGATGTGGACATCGCCACCCCAGAGCCCCTTGGCATCCACCACCAGGGGCGGATAGCCATCTTTCTTCAGGTACTGGATGTGGGCACCCGCTTCGCGCAGGGCATCCACCAGGTGGCCGATGGGGCGCTCTTCCATGCGCGGCTCGCCACCCAGGGTGTACTCGCCGGAGCCCAGGCACAGGGCGGCGCACAGGGGGCGCATGGCAGTACCGGCATTGCCGAGGAACAGGTTGACCGGTGCCGAGACCGCGAAGCTGCGACCCAGACCGTGCACGGTGCACTCGGTCTTGTCGGCGGAGAGCTTGTACTTGACGCCGAGCTGGGTCAGCGCCGCCAGCATGTGGCGGATGTCATCGCTGTCGAGCAGGTTGGTCAGCCGGGTGGTGCCCCGGGCCAGAGCCGCCAGCAGCAGGGCCCGGTTAGAGACACTCTTGGAGCCGGGCAGATTGACCACCCCGGCCACGCTAGAAATGGGTTCCAAACGCAACGAATTCATAGACTTCCTGTTCGATCTCAATTAAATCACCTGACCGGACGTTAACAGCCCGCGTCCCCCGCGGCAAGTTCGACAGTGGCACGACCGCGGGAGAGGGCGGCCTGGGTCAGGATGGGTCTGAAAAACAGACGCCGGGGAGTCCCCGGCGTCTGGCAATGGGGAGACACGCCTCAACCGTGGCGTTTGGCAAAGTCATCCATAAAGCTGACCAGGGCCTTGACCCCTTCCAGGGGCATGGCGTTGTAGAGGCTGGCGCGCATGCCACCGACGATGCGGTGTCCCTTTAGGGCCAGCAGACCGGCCGCTTCCGATTCCGCCAGGAACAGCTTGTCCAGAGCCTCGTTTTTCAGCTGGAAGGGCACGTTCATGCGGGAACGGCAGGCCACATCCACCTTGTTGCCATAGAAGCTCGACTGATCGAGGTAGCCGTAGAGGAAGTCGGCCTTCTCCTTGTTGCGTGCTTCCATCGCCGCCAGGCCACCCTGCTCCTTGAGCCACTCGAACACCAGACCGGCCAGGTACCAGGCGTAGGTGGGGGGCGTGTTGAACATGGAGTCGTTCTTGGCGGTGAGCTGGTAGTCGAAGATGGACGGCACATCGGCGCGGGCCTGGTTCAGCAGGTCGTCGCGCACGATGGCGATGGCCAGACCAGAGGGGCCGATGTTCTTCTGGGCACCGGCGTAGAGGATGCCGAAGCGGCTCACGTCGAGGGGACGGGAGAGGATGGTGGAGGAGAGATCCGCCACCAGGGGCACATCGCCGGTGGCCGGGATGTCGAACATCTCGATGCCATCGATGGTTTCGTTCGGGCAGTAGTGCACATAGGCGGCATCGGCGCGAAACGCCGGCGTCGGCAGCATGTGGGAGACCCCCTGCTCGTTCTTGGCCACCCCCTGGAAGGTCTGGATGTCACCGTATTTCTGGGCTTCATCCACGGCGCTCTGGGCCCAGACGCCGGTCACCAGGTAATCTGCCTTCTTGTTGGCGCCACCCAGCAGGTTCATGGGCACGGCGGAGAACTGGCCGCGGCCACCGCCGTGCATGAAGAGCACCTTGTAGTTGTCCGGCACCGCCAGCAGGTCGCGCAGGTCCGCTTCGGCCTTCTCGGCGACCGCCATATAGGGCTTGCCGCGATGGGAAAGCTCCATGACCGAGGCTCCCAGCCCCTGGAAATTACAAAATTCGCGCTGGGCGCGCTCCATGACTTCAACCGGCAACATGGCGGGGCCGGCGCAGAAGTTGTAAATCTGTTTGCTCATGACGCTTTCCGTGAATGGATGTGTGTGATCGGTGACTCGAACGTTTTTACACGACAGCCCCCCGTGGGGGCAAAGGCTTTTTGGGATCCAGCGCAACCTTTTGCCCCGGCGCCACCGGGCCCCCATCAGACAAAAGCCCTGAACGGGCCAGGGCTTGCAGAGAATATGCATGGAAACGGGGGCGAGACAGCACGGACGGCTTTCTTCGCCCCTTTGTGGCAAATTTACAGCTTGGCGGTGAGCTCCGGCAGCAGGGTGAAGAGATCCCCCACTAGACCGTAGTCCGCCACCTGGAAGATGGGGGCCTCCGCGTCCTTGTTGATGGCGACGATCACCTTGGACTCCTTCATCCCCGCCAGATGCTGGATGGCGCCCGAGATGCCCACCGCGATGTAGAGCTCGGGGGCCACCACCTTGCCGGTCTGCCCCACCTGCAGGTCGTTGGCGACAAAGCCCGCATCCACGGCGGCCCGCGATGCCCCGACGGCAGCCCCCAGCTTGTCCGCCAGGGCGTCGATGAGGGCAAAGTGCTCTTTCGAGCCGAGCGCCCGCCCGCCGGAGACCACCACCCGGGCCGCCCCGAGCTCGGGTCTGGCGGAACGCACCGCACGCCGCTCGATGAGCCGGGTACGGCAGCGCACCTCAGCCACCGGCAGCGATTCCATCGCGGCACGCTCCGCCCCGGACCCGGCCTTGGCGAACGCGGTGGGCCGCACGGTGAGCACCTTGACGGGGGCGCTGCTCGCCACCCGGGCGATGGCGTTGCCCGCATAGATGGGACGCAGGAAGGTGTCGGGCCCCTCGATGCCGGTCACCTCGGCGATCATCTCCACCCCGAGCCTGGCCGCCACTCGCGGCAGCAGATCCTTGCCTTGGCTGCTGGCCGCCATCAGGCAGTGCTGGTAGTCCCTGGCCACCTCGGCGAGCAGCCTGTCGACCCCGTCGTTGAGCCCCTCCGCCAGCATGGGATGTTCCGCCAGCAGCACCCGGTTTACCCCCGTGAGGGCGGCAGCCTGCTCCCCCGCCTCCGTCAGCCCCTGCCCCAGCAGCAAGAGGTGCACCTCGCCCCCCAGGCGCACCGCCGCCGTGACCAGCTGGGCCAGGTTGTCGGCGATCCGCCCCTGATGATGTTCCGCAATCACAAGTACGCTCATGGCAGCACCTTCATGTCATCCATTGATCCCTTGCTCCCCTGGGCCGCTGCCCCATGCATGGCGCTCACGCCTGCGGGAGGCATCCCTCTCATGCCCCTGCCCATCAGAGCACCCGGGCTTCGTGCTTGAGCTTGTCCAGCAGCTCGTCCACCGAGCCCACCCTGATGCCGGCGCTGCGCACCGGTGGCGCCATTACCCCGAGCTGCCGTGTCTGGTCGGCCGGCACTACCCCGAGGGCGGCGAACGGCTGGCTCTCCAGCGGCTTGCGCTTGGCCTTCATGATGTTGGGGAGGGAGGCGAAACGCGGCTCGTTGAGGCGCAGGTCCACGGTCACCACGGCGGGCAGCGCCATGCCGAGGGTCTCGAGGCCACCGTCTATCTCGCGGGTCACCTGCAATTCCCCCTCCACCAGCCTGATGGCGGAGGCGAAGGTGGCAAGTGGCCAGTCATTGAGGGCGGCGAGCATCTGCCCTACCTGATTGTTGTCGGAATCGATGGACTGTTTGCCGAGCAGCACCAGGTCGGGCTGCTCCTGCCCGCACACCGTTTGCAGGGCCCGGGCCACGGTGAGCGGGGTCAGGGTCTCGCCGGTAACATAGTGCAGCGCCCGATCCGCCCCCAGCGCCAGGGCATGGCGCAACTGCTCGGCCGCCGCCTCGGGACCGAAGGTCACCACCACCAGCTCGGATGCCACGCCGGCTTCCCGCAGCCTGACCCCCTCCTCCACCGCGATTTCACAAAACGGGTTGATGCCCATCTTCACATTGGCGAGCTCCACATCGGAGCCATCCCCCTTGACCCGGATCCTGACGTTGTAATCAACGACCCGTTTGACTGCGACCAGCAGCTTCATGGCGGTCATCCCTCATACCTGTTGTGTGGGTCCACCTTGTCGTCACTCACTTTTCTGCTGACAAAGTGGTTTACGTTTACGTAAACTACCAGCACTACCCTAGGCCAAGTCGAGCGCAGAGGCAAGATGGAACGCGAAGCAATGGAATTTGATGTCGTCATCGTCGGTGGCGGCCCGGCAGGCCTGAGCGCCGCCATCGCATTGAAGCAGCAGGCCCCGGCCCTCTCGGTCTGCCTGCTGGAGAAGGGGGCCGAGATCGGCGCCCACCTGATCTCCGGCGCCCTGCTCGATCCCGTCGCCCTCAGGGAGCTGCTGCCAGAGAGCTGGCAGGAGGCCCCCCTCGGCATGCCGGTGACGGATGATCAGGTCCATCTGCTGCAAAGCGACAGCCGCTCCCTGCAGCTGCCCCACTGGGCGGTGCCACCCCGCATGCACAACGACGGCAGCCACATCATCAGCCTCGGCACCCTCTGCCGCTGGCTCGGCAAGCAGGCCGAGGCCCTCGGTGTCGAGATCTACCCGGGCTTTGCGGCGAGCACCCTCATCGTGGAGGAGGGCCGGGTACGCGGGGTGGTGACCGGCGATCTGGGTCTCGACAAGGAGGGCAACCCCAAGCCGGATCACGTGCCCGGCATGGCCCTGTATGGCCGCTATACCCTGTTTGCCGAAGGGGCGCGCGGCCACCTCGGCAAACAGCTGATCGCCCGGTTCCATCTGGAAAATAACGCCCAGCCGCAGCATTACGCCATCGGCTTCAAGGAGGTGTGGCAGGTGCCTGCGGGACAATCCCATCCTGGGCGGGTGCTCCATGGCAGCGGCTGGCCCCTTGGTGAGGGAAAGGGCAACAAGAGTCAGGGGGGCTTCTATCTCTATCATCTGGCCCAGGATCAGGTGGCGGTCGGCCTTATCGTCGATCTCAACTACCAGAATCCCTGGCTCAGCCCCTTTGACGAATTCCAGCGTCTCAAGCACCACCCCCTCATCGCGGCAACGTTGCAGGGGGGCGAGCGCATCAGCTACGGCGCACGGGCCATCACCAAGGGGGGCTGGCACTCATTGCCGCGCATGCACTTTCCCGGCGGCCTGCTCATCGGCTGTGATGCGGGCACCCTGGACTTCTCCCGCATCAAGGGGATCCACACCGCCATGAAGTCCGGCATGGTGGCGGCCGCGACGGTCGCCATGGCACTGCGAGGAGGGGATGAAGGGGGACGGGATCTGGCCGAGTTTCAGGACGCGCTGCTGCAAAGCTGGCTGACCCGGGAACTGAAGAGGGCCCGCAACGTTGGGGCCGCACTGCACCGCTTCGGCCCCTGGCTCGGCGGCGCCTTCAACTGGCTGGAGCAGCGACTCTTTGCCTTGACCTCTCCTTTTACCCTGCTGGACAAGGAGCCGGATTACCGCCAGCTGCGCCTGGCCAGCCGTTGCCAGCCCATCGACTACCCCAAACCCGACGGCAAGCTCAGCTTCGACAAGCTCTCCTCCGTCTATCTGGCCAGCACCAGCCACGACGAGGATCAACCCTGTCACCTGACCCTTCAGGACGCGCGCATTCCGGTCGAGGTCAACCTGCCCACCTGGGCCGAACCCGCCCAGCGCTACTGCCCGGCGGGGGTGTTCGAGATCCTTGATGGGGATACCCGGCCCAGGCTGCAGATCAACGCCGCCAACTGCATTCACTGCAAAACCTGCGACATCAAGGATCCCAGCCAGAATATCGTCTGGACGCCGCCCCAGGGCGGCTCGGGCCCCAACTATCCCAATCTGTAACAGGCTTGCCCTCGCAAACCAGAGCAGATAACAAGGAGACGCAGCCCCGGAACACCGCACGGAGACCGTTTTCTGCGCTTGGCCGGGGGCTGTCGCAGGGCGACCAGCAACCCGTCATTCCCGCCGGTGAGCCCGGGCCCTCCTCCACTCCAGGGCGAACAAAGGAGGCGACGTCGGGATCGCCCGTTTCGAGGTCGGCGTGGCTGATCCGACCTCGCCGCTTTTTTGAGCGAACAGGCTGAACCCCCGATGAATAGGCCCTGACAAGCGGGTCCCGCCCCTGTATAGTTCGCCGCATTCAGGTTGTCCATCGGCCTCGTTATGCTATTTCATGGGATCGCTTTCCGTGCGATCTAAGGCCGCATGAACCTGTGCAACCATCCCTGATTACCCATGACTTCTTAAGGGGGGACAGATGATCACCGCCTACATTCTCAACAACAAGGTGCTGGACATAGTCACGCTCGGGCCGGATGACATCGTTCCCGACAACACCGTCTGGCTGGATGCCTACAAGCCGGACACAGCGGAGCGAGAATGGTTGACGGGCCTGTTCCTGGAAGAGGTGCCGGACAAGGAGGAGCTCGATGACATCGAGGCATCCGCCCGATTCTACTGGGACACCGACGGTCTGCACATCCACTCCCTGTTTCCCCAGCGCATCGGTCGCGACACCAAGGGTGTGCACGTCTCTTTTACCTTGCGCAACAACCTGTTGATCAGCATTCGCGAGGATGACATCGGCCTGGTGCGTCTGCTGCGCCACTACATGCGCCAGGACAGGCTGGAGGTCGAAGACGCCCTCGACATCCTGCTGGAGGTGCAAAACCTCAAGGTGGAGTATCTCTCGGATCTCATCGAGGATGGCTACAAGACCCTGGAGAACACCGCCGATCAGATCTTCGAGCCGGACCAGATCAACCCCATGCTCAAGGAGCTGATGGCCCAGGAAGAGGCCAACGGCCAGATCCGTCTCTCCCTGCACGATACCCGCCGCGCCCTGCGCTTCCTCAAACGCAGTCTGCGCCAGCGCATGACGGGGGAGCAGAACAAGTGGATCGACGAGATGCTGCACGACGTGGAATCCCTGCTGCCCCATACCCAGTTCCTGTTCGACAAGATCAACTTCCAGTTGGAGGCCTCCATGGGGGTGACCAATCTGGAGCAGAACAAGGTGATCAAGATCTTCTCGGTAGCCGCGGTGATCTTCCTTCCGCCGACCCTTATCGCCAGCATCTACGGCATGAACTTCGGCCGCATGCCGGAGCTCGCCTGGGAATACGGCTATCCCCTCTCCCTGGTGCTGATGGTGATGTCATCGCTGGGCACCGGTCTCTTCTTCAAGAGAAAAGGCTGGCTGTGACGCCGGAACCCGGCAACTAAAGACTGTGGATTGGGGGGGCTGGCCCCCCGATTAATTCCCGGCCGTTGCCGGCCTTGCAATGGCCTGCCCTGTGCCCCATATCCCCTTCATCACTCGCACTGCATGAATGGATACCGGGCCACCATGACCCTCTACCCCGAACACCGTTACGACGATCACGGCCAGTTGCGCCCCCCGCTCTGGTTCTGGCCCATCGCCCTCTTGCTGACCCGCTCGGTCTGGCTGTTTCTGATGGCGGGGGTCACCCGGGAGAGTGGCAGCGCCATCCTGACCCTCTTCTACCCGGACAAGCTCACCCTCTATGTCAGCCTGCTGACGGACGTGCCCGCCATGCTGGCGCTGCTCGCCTGCGGCGGCACCCATCGCCAGACCCACAGTGCCAGAGCCTGGCTCAGACGCCACAGCCGCGCTCTGCTGCTTTGCTCCACCGCGAGCGGCCTGGTGATGCAACTGCACAGCCTCAATCTGCAGCAGTGGTCGTTCAACTGGCCCACCGCCCTGGTGCTCATCGCCAGCCTCTGGGCGCTCTGGTATCTGCTAAGAAGCCGCCAGTTGCGGGATTACGCTCTGGATCAGCCCCACTGACAGGCTGGTTCACTGGCGCGTGACCCGGATCTGCAGAGTCTGGCGTTCGCTGCCGCTGGCTCCGCCCATGCCTGATGGATTGGCGATCGCGGCCTCCCGGCTGCCTTGGGTTGTGGAAAGCTCCCCCACCGTCAGCCACTGGCCCGGGGCGCCGCTCACCTCGGTGGCACTCTGGCCGGTGTGTATGTTGCCTCGCTCCACTCTTGCCTGTTCACTGCTGAGGGCCACCTGCACCCTGTCCCCTATCAGGGTCGCGGTGGCGTAGAGACCGTTCATCAGCGGCATCATGCCCACCACCCTTCCCCCCTGCCACTGGTAAAAGGTGACCGGCTGATAGGACCCCATCTGCAACAACACGGGCCGCCCGGAGAGGCCACGCACCTGCCAGTTGTCACTCTGGCTGCGTTCATAGTGCCGGGCATCCCCCTCCAGCAGCCACTGCCGTTTGGCATCCAGGCCCAGCCCCACTCCGGCCTGCTGACTGCTGGAGGCGCCATCCACCCGCCACTCGATGAGCAGGCTTTGGGGCGGCTGGTTCACTTGCGCCAGGGTACGCTCGGCCTCCTGCAACTGGGCGGGGGTTCCGCTCAGTACCAGCTGGTTGCCCATGGCGCTCACCCCGAGATCCGGGTAGATCTCCTTGAGCGTCTGCACCGCGGCATCCGCCTCGAATACCGGTATGACCTTCACTTCGGCCCTCAGGGGCAATGCCAGCAACAGGCAGCACCCCAGCCCCCAATACCCTGATCCAGCGCGCATCTTCTCCTCCCGGCGTTCACCGCCACCCTCTCGCTTCCTGCCATCATGGTCCATGGCGCCCCGATTGCAACGGGCCTGGTATGCAACCCCACACAGAGGCACCTGATAAAGACTCGTTAAGATACCAATCAATACAAATAAAAATGGTTATCATTTGTTGTCACAACAAAAACCCTCGGATACAATTCGGACTCATTTTTTCGAGTCAGCCTCTGATGAAGCCAGAATCCGTCGCATACACCCCTGCCGCCATCCACCTGGCGCTGCTCATCAACATGCTCTCCATGGGCTGCATGATGATGGTGATGCCCCTTGGCCCGGAACTGGTAACCCACCTGGGGATGCTGCCGGAGCAGACAGGTTACTTCAGCGGTGGCGCCACTCTGGGAGCCGCCCTGCTGGGCCTCCTGGCCGCCCCCTGGCTCGATCGGGTCAACCGCAAACCCGCCCTGCTGGTACTGCTGGTCCTGCGCTTCCTGCTCTTGATGGCTTGCGCCCTGGCCGAGGATAGCCAGACCCTGCTGCTGATCTTTATCCTGTCCGGCTGCGTGGCCGGCCCCCTTGGGGCCATCCTGATGGCGGCGGTGCTGGATCTGGTACCGCCCGCCGAGCGGGGCCGCCGTCTCGCCTACGTGGGCATGGCGTTTTCCCTGGCCGCCATTCTGATCGTGCCCGCGGCCCTCGTGCTGGCCCAGTGGTCTGGCTGGCAGAGCCCCTTCCTCTTGTTTGGTGCTGGCGGCCTGCTGCTGGCCCTGCTGTGTGCCATCTGGCTGCCGTCCCTGCCGGTCAACCGGGCCCCGGCAGGCCAGGGGATGCGCCAGTTGCTGGGGTCACCGCTCTGCCAGGGAGCCCTCTTCATCCTCTGCCTGCAGATGTTCGGCCACTTCCTGCTCATTCCGCACTTTGCCAACTACTTCCAGTTCAACCTGGGTTTCCCGCGCGAGCAGATCGCCAGCCTCTATCTGTGCGGCGGCCTTGCCAGCATGGCCACCATGCGCCTGTGCGGCGGCTGGATCGATCAGGGCCGCGCCCAGGGCGCCATCCTGCTCACCAGCCTGGCCCTGGCCCTGATCACCCTGGTGGGCTTTGCCTTGCCGGCAGGCCTGCCTCTCTATCTGCTGTTCACCCTCTTCATGGCCCTGAGCTCCGCCCGTGCCAGCACCACCCTCGCGGTCACGGCGGCCATTCCAGCCCCCCATCAGCGCGCCGCCTTCATGTCTTTCCAGGGCTCGGTCACCAATGTGGCGGCGGGCCTCGGCAGCCTGTTCTCCGCCAGATATCTGGTCTCCGACGAGGGGGGCGCCCTGCACGGTTTCCCCACCCTGGCCTGGATCAACATTGCGTGCACCCTGGTGGCCTGCGCCGGTGTCTGGTTCCTCATCCGGGGCCTGAAGCGCACAAGAGATAACAATAATCCTGCCTCTGGCACCGCCAGACAAGGAAGTCAGTGAGCACCGGTTCAGAAGAATCCGGACCCCATAACCTCAGTTATATCCATGGAGTTTTTGACAATGCAGTTGCAGCACGGCCTCTTTAAACTGAACCCCATTCTGCTCTCCCTTGGTCTGCTGGCCGTACCGGGCCTGGCCCAGGCCGAGTCCGTCAAGGTCAACGAGACGGTGGTGGTCACCGCCACCCAGACCAAGCACACCGAGCTGACCGCCCCGGCCAGCGTCTCCGTGGTCACCCGCGCCGATCTGGACAAGATGAACGTCAACAACATCGGCGATGCCCTCAAGCACGTGCCCGGTGTCAACATCATCGGCACCAACCCCACGGGTCGCAACGAGATCAAGATCCGCGGCATGGGCGGTGACTACACCCTGCTGCTGGTCAACGGCAAGCGGGTCAACGCCCGCGAGACCCTGGGCAGCTCCTTTGGCAACGACTTCGACTTAAGCTCCATCCCCATGGCCGCCATCGAGCGCATCGAAGTGATCCGCGGTCCCGTCTCCTCCCTGTACGGGGCCGATGCCCTCGGCGGCGTGGTCAACGTGATCCTGCGCCAGGCCAAGGAGAACACCGAAGCGGCCGTCGGCTACACCCACACCATGCCCACCAAGGGGGATGGCGGGGATGCCAACCAGGGTAGCGCCTTCGTCTCCGGCGCCCTGATCGACAACAAGCTGCTGGGCAGCGTGGTGGTGGAAGGCTATCAGCGGGATCGCTGGAAGAGCGAGCAGTCCAACAACCCGGATGCCGACGCCCTGGAAAAACGGGAAGTGGTCAACGTGCTCTCCAGCCTGAAGTGGCTGGTGGCCGACAACCAGGACATCGACTTCGATCTGGGTTACAACCAGAACGACATGGACAGCTACTTCAACAACGTGCCCCGTGCCCCGACCGCACCGGCCACTCCCCACAACGTGCAGAAACTCGATCGCCTGAGCCTGGGGCTGACCCACAACGGCCGTTGGGAACACTTCGACAGCCGCGCTCGTTACTACTTCGAGCAGACCGATCTGATGGATGACTCCCAGCTCAACGGTGGCGCCGCCGACATCACCCAGACCAACAACACGGTGGATGGCCAGTTGAGCGGCTACCTCGGGGATCACCTGCTGACCTCGGGTGCAGAGTTCCGCAAGACCGAGCTGGAGCACAGCCGCAGCATCCAGAACGGCAGCGTGGATGCGAGCCAGAGCGCTCTCTACCTGCAAGACGAGTTCGGCTTTGGGGATCTGGCCCTGACGCTCTCCGGCCGTCTGGATCACCACGAGACCTATGGCAACGAGTTCAGCCCCCGTGCCTACGCCCTCTACTCCCTGAGTGACGAGTGGGTGATCAAGGGCGGCGCCGGCAAGGCGTTCAAGGCCCCGACCCTGGCCCAGTCCAGCGAAGGGTTCGCCACCACCGCCTGCCGCGGCGCCTGCAAGGTGATAGGCAACCCGGATCTGAAGCCGGAAACCTCCGTCAGCTACGAGCTTGGCACCGCCTACAACGCCGATCGCTTCGGCGCAGGGGTGACCGGCTTCCACAACGAGATCGAGGATCTGATCCAGAGCGATCAGTGGGGCCCGGGCTACCGTCCGACCGTCATGACCTACCTCAACGTCAAGAAGGCCCGCATCAAGGGGCTGGAGCTGACCGGCTGGTTCGACGTGCTGGACAACGTGCAGCTGACCGGCAACCTGACCCTGCTGGACTCCGAAGACAAGAGCACGGGTGACGATCTGGCCAAGACCCCGGATCACACCGGCAACATCGGCCTGGACTGGAAGGCGAGCGACGTGGTCAGCGCCAACCTGGCCTGGCAGTATGTCGGCAGCCAGGTGATCAAGGTGCCGGCCCGCAACGCCCAGGCATTCACCTCCAAGCACTACCAGACCCTGGACGTGAACACCAAGTGGACCGTCACGCCGGCCCTGGACTTCAAGCTCGGCATCACCAACCTCACCAACACCCAGCGTGACGAGGTGGCGACCGACGCCGACTTCATCCTGGAAGGTCGCACCGTCTACGCAGGGGTCGATTACAAGCTGTAATCCATCCTGTATGCGGGAGCCCCGGTCGCGGGGCTCCCTTTTTGCGTTTCTGCCTCCCCGAATTCAAGGAGTCATTGAGTGCTCAGATACCAAGCTCGGCTGTTCTGGCTCGGCGTGCTGCTCCTCTTCCTGCTGATTTGTCTGTCACTGGCCACCGGGGCCGGTGTCTATGGTGGCCGCGAGGTCGCCGGTTTCCTGATGGGCGATCCCGCCTTCGTGGCCGATGAAAAGCTCGCCATGATAGTCCATACCCTGCGCCTGCCCCGTACCCTGGCAGCCCTGGTGGTGGGGGCGTCACTCTCCCTGGCGGCTTCCATGCTGCAAAGTGCCACCCGCAACCCTCTGGCCGAACCCGGCCTGCTCGGGGTCAATGCCGGCGCCGTCTTTGCTCTGGTGATCGGCCTCACCTGGTTTGGCGTCGAATCCGCCTACGGGTATCTGCTCTGGTCCGGCATGGGGGCCCTGCTCGGCAACCTCATCGTGCTGGGCCTCGGCCTCATGGTGGGGCGCTCCAACCCCCTCAAGCTCATCCTGGTAGGCGTCGCCCTCTCCGCCACCTTCGGCGGTCTTTCCAACTTCCTGCTGCTCTCCAACCGGGTGGTGCTGGAGCAGTTCCGCTTCTGGAACTTAGGGTCCCTTGCCGCCTCCAGTCTGGAAGCGGTACTCACCGTGGTCCCCTTCGCCCTGGCCGCCCTGCTGCTGACCCTGGCGCTCTGTCGCCCTCTCACCCTGATGCAGATGGGGGATCACCAGTCCAGGGCCCTCGGCATCCGCCCCACCCGGGTGCGGATCGGCGTGCTCTTGGCCGCAACGCTCTTCACCGCCTGCGCCATCGCCATCGCCGGTCCCATCGGCTTTGTCGGCTTCCTCGCCGCCTACTGCGCCCGCCTGGTGGAGCCGGTTCGCCTCGCCATCCAGGTACGCTTCTCCGCCCTGTTCGGGGTGCTCTTTCTGCTCGGTGCCGATGTGCTGGCCCGCTGGCTGATCCAGCCCTACGAGCTGCCCAACGGCGTCATTCTGGCGCTCATCGGGGCGCCTGTGCTCATCCTGGTGGTGCGCAGCGGCGGCTTCCGCTCCCTGCTGGCCGTCAAATAAGGTGCCACGCCCATGAAGAACTCTCTCTCACTCCCGAGCGGCACCCTCTGCCTTCGCCTTGGCAGCCACACCCTGTTGCTGCACCGCCGCGCCTGGCTCATCACCCTGGGGCTCCTGGTCGCCCTCACTCTGCTCTCCCTGCTGGCCCTCACCCTGGGTTCCGGCAAGATCACCATGATGGGGGTGATCCAGACCCTGCTCGGGGAGGGAAGCCGACTCGATCAGGTAACCGTCTTCAAGATCCGACTGCCGCGCCTGTTGGCGGTGCTGGTGGCCGGCGCCGCCATGGGACTCTCGGGCTGCCTGGTGCAGACCCTGGTGCGAAACCGCCTCGCCACCCCGGACATGATAGGGGTCAACGAGGGGGCATCCCTTGCCATCATCATCTTCTCCCTCTATCTGACGCTGGGCACCTGGCCCTGGTGGGCCGCCCCCTTCGGCGCCCTGTTTGCCGCCGCCGTGCTCTATGCCCTGTGCAACAAGCCCGGGGAGCAGGGCTACCTGTTCGTGGTGATCGGCATCGGGGTCTCCGAGCTGATGAACGCCCTCGGCCAGTTCGTCATGTCCACCCAGTCCCTGGTGCACCTCACCAGCCTCTATCTGTGGAACATGGGCAACTTCGTCGGTCAGGGCTATGGCACCCTGCTACCGGTGAGCCTGCTGCTCCTGCTCATCTGTCCCTGGACCGTCTGTCTCTCCCGCTCCCTCGGCGTGCTGCGCCTGGGACCGGTGACGGCCAGCACCCTCGGGGTCAACGTGAACCGGGTCCAGCTCGGGGTGCTGGCCCAGGCCATCATCGTCGCAGCCCTTGGCACCGCCATCGGCGGCCCCGTGGTCTTCATTGCCATGGCGGCCCCCATCCTTGCCTCCTGGCTCAGCCGGGATCGCATCGTGCCGCTCTGGATTGCCGCCCTGTGCGGCGCCCTGATGCTGCTCGCCAGCGACACCCTGGTGCGGGTGCTGGCCAGCCCCCACGAGGTGGCCACCGGCATCATGACCCGCATTCTCGGCGGCCTGCTGCTGCTCTTCATCCTGCTCAAAGATCGCCAGAAGGCCGACTGACCATGGCATTCATCCATTTTCAATACAGACCGAGGGCCGCCCGATGACGCTCACCGTGAACCGACTCCAGTTCGGCTACCCGCAAAAGACCATCTTCAAGGAGATATCCTTCTCCCTCCCCCGGGGCAAACTGGTGGGGATCGTCGGCCCCAACGGCGGCGGCAAATCCACGCTGCTCAAGCTCCTTGCGGGACAGGAGCAGCCCCGGTCCGGGGAGATCCTGCTCAAGGAGAAGCCACTCGGTGCCTATGGCGCCAAAGCCCTGGCTCGGGAACTCGCCTATCTGCCCCAACGTCCCCTGGTCCCCCCCGGTATCCTGGTGGAGCAGCTGGTGCAATATGGCCGCCATCCCCATCAGGGCTGGTTCAATCAGTGGAGCGAGGAAGATGCCCGCATGGTGGACTGGGCCCGGGAGCGGATGCAGCTCGATGCCATCTGGCACCAGAGCGCCAGTTCGCTGTCCGGCGGCCAGGCCCAGCGGGTGTGGCTCGCCATGGTGCTGGCACAGGATGCGGACATCATCTTGCTGGACGAGCCCACCAGCGCGCTGGACATCGGCCACCAGACCGAGGTGATGGAGGCCATCCATCGGGTCGCCGCCGAGGGCAAGACGGTGCTTATCGTCATCCACGATCTCGCCACCGCCGCCCGCTACTGCGACGAGCTGATTGCCCTGGGGGATGGCGCCATCCAGGCCATGGGCCCAGCCCGGGAGGTGGTGACCAAGCCCCTCATCGATCGCCTCTACCAGACCGATGTGGACATACTGCACGCCCCCGGCGACGGGGCCCCTGTCATCGTGCCCCGCCGACGCGCTGACGAAGTGCCTCGCCTGCGCGCCGACCATGGCGTGTCGGCCTGAGCCATACCCTGTGCCAGAGAAAGAACCCGCCTGATGGCGGTTTCTTTCTCTGGGCTTTGCGTTGGCGTTATCCGGGCGCTGGCATCGTGCTCACAGCAGCAAGACGGTGAGCACGCCCCCCGGCAGGGCTTGCCAGTGCAGGGTGCAGCGCCAGCCAGCTGGCAGGGTCGGTGTCAGCGGGCATTTGAGCTCCAGGGTGAGAGTCTGCGCCGTCATGGCGAGCCAGCGGGCATCGAGAAAGTCAAAGTAGCGCCCCACCCGGGAATAGAGCCCCTTGAAGAGGCTTTCCTTGGCGGAAAACACCAGGGTCAGTCCCTCTGCCAGGCTCAGCTGGGCGTCGTGAACCCCCGCCTCCAGCCGCCCCCACTCCTCCCCATCCATGATGCCGGGCCAGAGCTGCGCCCCTTGGTCGCCATCGAGCCAGGCCTCCAGATCCAGCCCGATTCCCTCCTGGCCCGGACGCACCGCACACAGGGCCACCCCCTCTCCCGCCAGCCGGCTGTGGCTGATGCTCCCCTCCACCCCTTCAGGCCAGAGTGGCTCCCGGGCAGCGCCGATGGCCACGCTGCATCCTGCAAGACCGAAGGGTCGCAGGGCCTCACGGGCTGCGAGACGCCCTGCCAGAAACTCCCCGAGGCGCCTGGGGGCAGCCCCCTGCAATGAAGCAGGCAGGATGATGCCCTGCGCCCCAAAGCACTCCGGCGAGAAGGCGGCGGGATCAAAACAGACCCGATGAAGAGGCAGCGTCTCAAGACCCGGCAGGCACAAGGTATCGAATTGACGGACAAAGGGTCCATCGAGTGAGGGACAACGAGGCAACATGAAAGGCTCCTGACAGGGGCCTGCGATGGTACCAAAGCAAGCCGAGGTCATGCCACAAATACAAATGACAACGCTTCTCACTTGCTTTGTGGTAGCATGTCCCCGCCCATTCGGGGCTGGCCGGGCGGCTCTCAGGCACTTTTCACAGACTCCGGCCCACCGATTTCACCCATAAGGATGTCACCATGAAGATCTTCTCCCCGCTGGCCACCTTGCTCATGCTGGCCAGCCTGACGGGCTTCCAGGCCCAGGCGGGCAGCCGCCAGGTCATCGATGCCAACGGCCAGTCCCAGAGCGTCCCCGATGCGCCCCGGCGGGTCGTCGTGTTGAGCGAACTCGATCTCGACAGCGCCCTGACTCTGGGGGTGCAGCCGGTAGGCACCGTCAATGGACGCGGCCAGTCCACCCTGCCCCGCTATCTGCTGGACAAGGCGGGCAAGGAGATCGCCGTGGTCGGGGATCTGGACAACCCCAATCTGGAGACCCTCATCGATCTGGAGCCGGACCTCATCCTCACCGGCCAGACCAAGCCCGAGCTCCTGGCCCTGCTCAAGGAGATCGCCCCTACCGTCGTCACCGGCAACTGGGGCGAGCCCTGGAAAACCGTGTTCGGTCGCAGCGCCGACGCGATGAACCGGGGGGCCGAGGCCAAGGCGTTCCTCACCCGGTATGAGGCCCGCCTGGCAGAGGCCCGCAGCAAGCTCGCCAAGCATCAGGGGGAGCAGATGAGCATAGTGCGCTGGAACCCCAAGGGGCCGAGCTACATGCACGGCGGCACCTTTGCCAGCAGCGTGGTCACCGAGATGGGGCTCACCCGACCGTCCCACCAGATTGGCGACAAGAGCCCCCACTCCCCGGCCCTGAGCCTCGAATCCCTCAACCTGCTGGACGGTGACTGGCTGGTGATCGGCACCCTCAGCACCAGCGGGGATGCGGTGGATGCCATGAAGCAGGCCGAGCAGACCCCGGCCTTCCAGCAGCTCGGCGCCATCAAGGGCAAGCGCTTCGGCGCCGTGGACGGGTCTCTCTGGACCTCCACCGGCGGCCCCCAGGCGGCCCTCAAGGTGATCGACGACGTCGAGCGCCTGCTCACCAAACCGGATGCCGCCCCCATCGCTCACTAAGCCCCCTCGGTTTACAGCCAACAAGAAGCCCGCATGATGCGGGCTTCTTTTTATCCATCGCTCTTACCATCCGGCAAGACAGCTTACTCATGCAAAGGCAACGCCTTTCTGTCGAGCTTGCCACTGCCGGTCTTGGGCAGGGCATCCAGCAAGAGGATCCGTGCCAGCACCCTGTTATTGAGGCATCGAACCTGCAAGCCCTTTGTCACCCCGGTAATGGCAGCGCCTTTCTGTCGAGCTTGCCGCTGCCGGTCTTGGGCAGGGCATCCAGCAGGATGAGCCGTGCCGGCACCATGTAGTGCGGCAGCGTCGCCTGCAGCCCCTTGCGCAGGGCGAGGCGATTGAGAGTCACCCCGCTTTTCGCCTCCACGTAGCCCACCAGCATGGCATCGTCCCCCTCACCCACCAGACGCACCGCCGCCTCCTGCACCCCGGCCTGGCGGCGCAGCCCCGCCTCCACCTCCCCGAGCTCGATGCGAAAGCCCCGCAGCTTGACCTGATCGTCGCGCCGTCCCAGATAGAGGAAGCGGTCCGCCCCAAGGAGGCGCACCCGATCGCCGGTGCGATAGAGGCGGTGGGTGGCAAGGCGCAGGAAGGCCGCGCTGGTCAAGGCAGGCTTGCGCCAGTACCCCTCGCACAGGGCCGGGCTCTCGATGCAGAGCTCGCCGCACTCCCCCTCTGCCACCGGCTGCACCGCCTCGTCCAGCACCCAGTGACGATAGCCGGGCAGGCTGTGGCTGATGGTGATCTGCCCGCCAACCGGCGGCCAGCGCACCTCGCTCACCAGCGACCAGACGGTGGCCTCGGTCGGCCCGTAGCAGTTCCACAGCCGCCGGGTGCGGGCACAGAGCTGCTCGGCCAACCCTGAGTCCAGCGCCTCGCCACCGCACAGGGCGGTGAGGGTATTGCGCCCCTGCCAGCCCGCCTTGAGCAGCATGCGCCAGCAGGCCGGGGTGGCCTGCAGCCAGTTGATGGAGGGGTCGGCCTCGAGCAGGGCCAGCATCCCCAGGGGATCCTTGTTGTGCTCACCGCCGGCCACCGTCAGCCGGCCACCGCCCCAGAGCGGCCCCAGCATCTCCAGCAGCGAGATGTCGAAGGCCGGGGTGGTGATGAAGAGCCAGTGGCAGCCAGGTGAAAGCCCGAGCCGCTCGCGGATCCCGTCGAGGAAGCAGAGCAGGGCCCGCCGGCTGATGACCACCCCCTTGGGCTCGCCGGTGGAACCCGAGGTAAACATCATGTAGGCAGCCAGGGCGTCATCCACCTGGGGCCAGGAGACGGGCCCTGCCGCTGCCGGGCCATCGAGGGTACGCAGCGGACAGCCGAAGGCGGGAGCCGGCCTGTCGCCGTCGCAGATCACCGCCGACAGGCGCGCCTGGCGTGCGATCCCCTGCAGCCGCTCCACCGGAAAGTCCGGCTCAAGGGGTACGAAGGTGAGACCGAGCCGCAGGCAGGCCAGCAGGCTGGCCACCAGATCGGGGCTGCGGGAGAGATAGAGGCCGACCCGCTCCCCCACCGCCAGCCCCTGCAATCGGGCGGCAATCTCGCCGACCCTGACATTGAGCGCGCCGTAGCTGAGCCACTGCTCATCTGATCCGCCCTCACTGATGCCCTCCCCGCCCATACGGATGGCGGGGGCCAGCGGACTGGCGGCCAGACAGGCGGCCAGCCGCGCACCCAGGTTGGCCGCCCCCTCACGGGGGGCGGGCCGGGTTTGCACGAGTTGAGCCTTATGCTTGATGGTCACCGTCATAGTGCGGCCTCCGTTTGGCGCACCAGCCAGTGCCGATAGAGCCGGCTGGGGGATGGATGGGCCTTGAGGGTCTGCAGGCTGAGCGGCGCCCGCTCCTGGCCAAACGCCTCGTTGAGGGCCGCCAGCAGGGCGAGCTGCTGCACCGAATCCACCCCGAGTTCACACAAGGTCTGCTGCCAGATGCCGGGCACGCCACACTGGCGCTCCCACAGAGCCACCAGCACGCGGGCCTCGGCCGGCGGCTGAGCCAGACCGGGCTCCGTCCTGGTGGCGACCACCTGCGGCATCACCGGGGGCAGTGCCGTCGCCACCACACTGGCCGGTTGGCTCAGATCCGCCTGCGCCAGCCAGCCGAGCTCGACCAGCCAGTCAGCCAGCACCGCCTCTGCCCGTGCCTCGGGGATCTGCTCGCCATCGAACTCGAGGCGCAGCTGGAGCGTCTCACCCCGGCTGCTGACCACCAAGGAGAGCGGCAGCTCCACCTTCTCCACCACGGTGCCAAAGCGCGGCACTAGCTGGTGAGGTTCGGGGGCGGCAGGGGTTGCCGGCATGGGATAGTTCTCGAACACGAACAGGCTCTGGAACAGACGTGCCCGGCCTTTGGTCAGTGCCGCCAGCGACTGGGTGCCGTGCTCATTGAGCGCCATCAGGTCGGTCTGCAACCGGGCGATATGCTCGGCCAGGGTCAGCTCGGTGCACCACTCAAGCGCCAACGGCAGGCTGTTGATGTAGAGCCCGACGCTCGCGGTGATCCCCTCGATGGGATAGTCCCGGCCCGGGGTCACGTTGCCCACCAGGGTGACGGCATCGCCAGAGCGGCGTGCCAGCAGACGGTGCCAGACATATTGGGCCAACAGGCCCGCAGTCACGCCCAGGTCGCGGGCACGGCGCGCAAGCTGAGCTGCCACTTCGGCCGGCAGCGCCGTGGCGCACACCGCCGGTCGCTGCTGGGTATGGCGCCCGCTTGAGCCCGCGTCCAGCGTCACCCCGAACAGGCAGGCGAGATCGTTAGGCTTTGTTAGCAGCTCGCCACGCCCCTGCCAGTAAGCGTCGGCGCTGCGGGCTTGGCTGGCGATATGGCCACCAAATTCGAGCCAGGCGGTATCCGGCTCGGCTTGTGGCAGCAGGCCGTTCATCAGCGCCTGATAGGCGCGATGCAGGGAGCCCAGCAACACGGGACCGCTCCAGCCATCCAGCACGCCGTGATGGGCGCTGAAGATCACCTTGTGGTGATCGGGGGCCAATTTGAAACAGGCAAGGCGCAGCAGGGGGGCCTGCTCCAGCGGGATCGGGCGGGCCAGATCCTGCTCGCGGTATGCCTGGACCCGTGTCTCTGCATTTCCCACCTCGGACAAGTCCTCATAGTGGAATGGCAACTCGGCGTGCTTGAGAATGCGCTGCAGCGCCACCCCGTCCGCCAGTACCAGTTCGCTGCGAAGGGCCGGCCAGCGGGCAATCTGCCCCTGCCAGGCCTGACGGTAGACCGCCACGTCCAGCGGCTGGTGATAGTCGATTTCGGTCTGCAGGTGATAGGCGTGATCCCGGGGCAGCAGCGCCCTGTGATGGAACATGCTCTGCTGAAGCGAGGTCATGGGCAGCAGGGTCTCCACCTCGCGCCCTGCCAGCACCCGATCGAGCCCAGCTTGCGAGAGGTCAAGCCCCGGGAAGTCGCTCGGGGTATGGCGCGGCGCCTTCAGGTTGCAGCAGTGCTCCACCAGCGCCGTCAGGTTGTCCGCCAGCCGCGCCATCAGAGCGTCGCTCCCTTGCTGGTTGAGGGCGCCGACCTGGCGCAGGGTGAGGCGGCCATCAAACACGCCCCCATGCAGACTGACCAGTTCCCGCGGCAGGTTGTCAGGGGACGTAGGTGCCCCCGGCGCCAGCGGCAGGGGCTGCCAGGGCTGAGCGGCCTCGCCCTGATGGCTGACCCCCAGGTAGTTGAAGACGATCAGGGCTTCGGGCAGTGCCCAACCACGGGGGTGGTGCAGTCGCAGGGCGTTGAAGCCCACCCCCTTGTCCGGCACGGCGCGCAGCTGTTCCTTGGTGGCGCACACCAGCGCATCCCACTCCTTGGCATCCGCCAGCGCCAGCGGGTAGGTGCTGGTAAACCAGCCGAGGGTACGGCTCACGTCCAGTTCAGCATCGATGGCCTCGCGGCCGTGTCCTTCCAGCATCACGCAGTGACGGCTGCCGTAACCCAGCTCGCTCAGGGTACGGGTCAGGGCCGCCAGCAGCAGGTCGGGCACCCGGGTAAAGTAGGCCTGGTTGGCGGCGTCGATAAGACGAGCCGTGGTCTCCTGACTCAGTTGCAGCAGGCTGGCGGCGGCGCGGCCATCGGTGGCGCGCGCCGCTTCCAGCAGGTGACCCTCGCTGCCTTCCCCCTGAGCCAGCCAGAAGCCAAGCTGATCCTCTTCCCGTTTGGCGTAGGCCGCGAGCCCCTCACCCCACTGGCGATAGCTGCTGCCCTTGGCGGGCAGCGGCTCGCCCCTGCTCACCCGGGCCAGATCCTCGGCCAGGATGCGCCAGGAGACCGCATCGATCACCAGGTGATGGAAGGCGAGGAAGAGCCCTTCCACCGTCTCGCGATCGCCCTCCCGCTCACCTTCCAGAGAGAGATTGCGCAGGCGGGCCCAGGCCAAAGTGTGGCCGCTGGCAGGGTCGAGCTCTCCCTGCAGCTCGGTCAGGCGGGCCTGCAGCTCGACCTCATCGAGATTGGCGGCATCCAGGGTCGGCAGCGGCGGCAATGGCAGTTCGGCCAGGTAGCGCTGGCCGGTCGGGGTTACCGCCAGACGCAGGGCATCGTGGTGCTGGCGCAACGCATTCAGCCAGCCGCGCAGGGCCTCATCGTCCACCCCGGCCGGCAGGCGCAGGATCACCCCCTGGTTCCAGTGACCGGATTTGGCAAAGCCCTGCTCGAAGAACCAGTGCTGGATGGGGTGGAGCGGGAACTCGCCCGTCAGGCTGCCCTGCTCGCTCCTGTGGCTGACCGCCTGCTGCTGGCCGAGCTGGCGGCAGAGGCGGCGCACCGTCTTGGCTTCGAACACGTCCTTCACGCTGCAGTGCAATCCCGCATCCCGCAACCGGGTGGTGAGCTGGATGCTGAGGATGGAGTCACCGCCCAACAGGAAGAAATCATCCTCCACCCCGAGGGGCTGCTTGAGCACCCCTTGCCAGATGGCGAGCACGGTCTGCTCCAGTTCGTTTTGTGGCTCGCCCTTGCTCTGCTGCCAGACGATGGCGGGCAGTCGGCGCAAGTCCAGCTTGCCGTTGGGGGTGAGTGGCATCTCGGGCAGCCAGCAGAGGCGCGCCGGCACCATGTATTCGGGCAGGCACTCGCCGGCCCGCTGCAGCAGGGCATCGCCGTCGGGCTCCCTTGCCCCGGCCTGCAAACAGGCGTAAGCGAGCAGGCGCCCCTCCTGCACCACCACCTTGATCTGGCGGATGACCGGGCACAATTCGGCAAGCCGGGTCTCGATCTCCCCCGGCTCGATGCGATAACCGCGCAGCTTGATCTGCTCGTCTATCCGACCCAGATACTGGATGTTGCCGTCGCGGCGCAGCAGGGCCCGATCGCCGGTGTGATAGAGGCGATGGGTACGTTCCTCATTCGTTGCATCAAAGGCCAGCTCGATAAAGGCCTCCTGGGTACGCTCCGGTAGATTGAGGTAGCCGCGGGCCAGCCCCAGCCCCGCCAGGCAGAGCTCGCCGGGCACCCCCACCGGGCAGAGGTTGCCCGCCTCGTCCAGGATCAGCGCCTTCAGGTTGTTGACGGGTCGACCAATGGTGATGGGCGCCCCCGGGGTGAGCCGCGCGCAGAGCGCGGTGACGGTGCACTCGGTCGGGCCGTACATGTTGAACAGCGCCACCCGCTCCCCCCAGCGCTCCACCAGGCTGCTCGGGCACGCCTCGCCGCCAAAGCCGATGGCCTTGAGGGAGCCGAGATCCGCCGGGGGCAATAGATTCGCCAACAGCGCCGTGGGCAGGATCATATGGCTGGCACCGCAAGCGATCGCGGCACCGATCACCCCCTCGCCCGGCTCGCCGAAGTGCAGGGCCGCGCCGCAGTAGAGCGGCAGCAGGGTGGTCATGTTGCCTGCATCGAACGAGAGGGACATGCAGTTGAACATGGCGCCATTCTGATCAAGGGCGATGCGCTCGCCGTGATCCGCCATCAGGTTGACCAGGCTGCCCTGCTCCACCATGACCCCCTTGGGCAGGCCGGTGCTGCCGGAGGTGTAGATGATCTGGGCCAGCATGGCGGCGTCCCGAGGCAGTGCGGGCGTGCTGGTTGGCATCTTGTCCAGCACCAGCCCTTGCAGATCGTGATATTCGGCCGTCGTGCCCGCCAGCGCCTCGCCAAGCCGCGGATCCGGCACGCCACCCAGCACCAGGCTGATGGATGCATCGCCAAGGATATGGGCCAGCCGCTCGGCGGGATAGGCAGGATCGAGCGGTACATAGGCCGCCCCCGCCTTCCAGCAGGCGAGCAGGGCGATGACGAAGGCCACATCGCGCCTGGCCTGGATGCCGATGGCGGCGCCCGGGGTGACGCCCTGAGCCTGCAGCCAGTGGGCCAGCCGGTTGGCTAGCACCTCCAGCTCGCCATAGGTCAACGATTGCACACCGTCGCTCACCGCCAACGCGTCCGAGCACTTCCCAACGCGCCGCTCGATATGACAGAGCAGGGTGTCGCGACTCGGGTAATCCGGCGGCAGGTCTGCAAGCTCGGCGGCCAGCGCTGCCTGGTCGGTGCCCGCCTCCAGCGGCAACTGCCAGATGTCGGTCTCGGGGGCCGCCACCACGGCGCGCATCAGGTGCAGCAGGCGATCGGCATAAGCCTGGATGGTCTCTCGCTCGAACAGGGCGGTGGCGAACAGCCAGTCCACTCTGACCGAATCCATCAGCTCGGTCACCTTGACCGAGATGTCGGTCTTGGCCGGCAGCACAGGCGAGGTCTCCTCCACCAGCTGGCAGCCGGGGATGAGATCGTTGAAGTCCACCTTGGCCTGATAGACCAGCATGATCTGGAAGATGGGGTTGATGGCGGTGGTGCGATCGGCGCCGATGGCCTCGGCCAGCGCCTCGAAACGGTAGAGCTGGTGATCGAAGGCCGCCAGATCCTCCTCCCGGCACTGCTGCAGATAGTCGACAAAGCTGGGCTTGCCGCTGAGTTGAGTGCGCAGCACCAGGGTATTGACGAAAAAGCCCACCAGCGACTCGATCTCGTGGCGCTCGCGATAGGCGAGCGGGGTGCCGATCACCACCTCCTTCTCACCGCTCTGGCGCACCATCAGCAAGGCAAACAGGGCGTGCAGGCCGATGAAGTTGGAGGTGCTGTGCCGTTGGCAGAGGCGCTTGAAGCTCTCCCACAGGTCGCTCTCGATGGTGGAGAAGACCAGCTCGCCGCCGCTGTCCTGATGGGCCGGGCGCGGCTTGTCGAGCGGCAGACCGTGCACCTCGGGGCTGCCACCGAGCCGGTCGACCCAGAACGGCTTGAACTCGGCGTGATAATCGAGAAAACGCGGTGAGTTGAACCAGCGGGCATAGTCGATGTAGGTGAGCGGCAGCTCGCTCACCTGCAGAGGCTCGCGGTTCTGGTGGGCAAGAAAGGCGCGCTTGAGATCCGCGAACATGTTCTTGACCGACCAGCCGTCGGAGATGATGTGGTGCTGAGTGATTAGCAGCACGTGCTCGCGGCTGCCCAGCCGAATAAGATGCACCCGGCTGAGCTCCCCCTGGGTCAGGGAGAAGGGGCGCCCGATCTCCTCGCGTACCCGCCTGGCCACATAGGCTTCGCGCTCGGCAGCGGGCTCTGTGCTCACGTCCTCTATCTGCAGCTTGAAGGGCGTGTGGGGCAGGATCTCCTGGGCCCCCCTGCCCGCCTCGTCCTTGATGAAGCGGGTACGCATGCTGGGGTGGCGGGCAAACAGGTGGTCGAAGGCAAACTCCAGTGCCACCGTGTCCAGCTCTCCCTTGACGCGAAAATAGACCGGCATGTTGTAGAGGTGGGAGGCCTCCTCGTACTGCTCGATAAACCAGAGCCCGCTCTGGGACGAGGAGAGCGGCCCCTGCCGGGCGCCCTCGGCGGCGATAGGTTCTTCGAAGGCGGCACGGGCCGCCAGGCAGCGCACCAGCTCATCCTTGTGGGCCTTGATGGTGGCACCGATGGCCGGCGTCACCGCCTCCTTGCTCGACTGGGAGATAAGCTGGCCCTTGTCGTTCAGCGCCAGCTTCACTCCCTGCCGTTCCAGCTGTTTCAACAGCAAAATCATATTGTTCATCTGTTTCTCAAGCCTCAGGCACTCAGGGTGGCGCCGCCGTCGACGACCAGATCCTGCAGCGTGATGTGGCTGGCCAGATCCGAGGCCAGGAAGAGGACGGTATGGGCGATCTCCGCCGGGGTGGCGACCTTGCGCAGGGGGATACCGAGCTTGAACTGCTCCGGCAACCCGGCAATGGTGCGGGCCATGGCCTCCTCGCTTGGCAGCATGCCGCGCAGCATGGGGGTATCCGTCGAGCCCGGCGACACCAGGTTGGCGCGCACGCCGAAGGGGGCCAGCTCCAGCCCCACCGTCTGGGTCAGGCTGGTGACCGCCGCCTTGGAGGCGCAGTAGGCCGCCATCTGCATGCGCGGCACATGGGCGGCGTTGGAACCGATGGTGACGATGGCGCCGCGCCGCTGCTCCTTGAAGTGGGGCACCAGGGCCCGCAGCAGATAGAAGACGCCGCTGGCGTTGACCGTCATGCAGTCGTGCCAGTCGTCATCGCTCAGAGTCTCGGTGGAGCCGAGGCGCAAGACCCCGGCCCCGTTCACCAGCACATCGAGCCCGCCGTCCGCCAGCAGCGCTGCGCAGCAGGCGTTGACCGCCTTCGAATCGCCGATATCGAGCAGCCGGGTGGCATAGGGGTAGTCGGCTTCGGGAAACGCCAGATCCAGCCCCACCACGATTGCTCCGGCCGCCACGAACTGCGTCGCCACCTTGCGGCCGATGCCGCGCCCGGCCCCGGTCACCCAGACCCGCTTGCCAGTGAAATCAAAGGCCATTGCTTGTTGCTCCTTATCCATCACCACACCATCTCCACGCTCTCTTCGTCCTCGGAAAGCAGGCCGTCAAGGAAACGGCAGAAATCATCGAGGCGCGGGTGATCGAACACGTCGGAGACCTTGACCTGCACCCCGAACTCGGCGCCGAGCCGGTTGACGATCTGGATGGTCTGCAGGGACTGGCCCCCCAGTTCGAAGAAGTTGTCGGCAGGCGCCATGGTGGCGAGCCCCAGGATCTGTTGCCAGATGGCGCCGACCCGGTTCTCGGTCTCGCTGCCCAGGGTCAGGGCTTCGCCGCCCGCCTGGTAGGCGGCCAGCAGGGTCTTGCGATCCAGCTTGTTGGAGCCGGTGCGGGGCAGCTGGTCATAGTGGCGATAGTCGGTGGGGATCATGGCGGCAGGCAGCACCCTGGCCAGCTGCGCCTTGATGACCCGGCTGTCGCGCTCCGACCCCGCCACGAAGGCCACCAGTCGGCGCACGCTGCCGATGCTCACCCCCTGCACGCACGCCTCGTCCACCCCGGGCAGGGCCAGCAACTGGGCCTCCACTTCGCCGGGCTGGATGCGATAGCCGCTTATCTTGAATTCGTTGTCGCGCCGGCCGAGGTAGACCAGCCGGCCGGACACCAGGCGCACCCGATCGCCGGTGCGATAGACGGGCATCAGCTCCGCGCCAACCCGCAAGGTATCGAAGCTGCCTTGTACGCCCCCCACATAGCCGTTGGCCAGCTGCGGGCCGAGCAGTACCAGCTCGCCTTCCTCGGCGGGTTGCTCCCCCGCCCCCAGAATGAGCGCCTGCATGCCGGGCAGCGGCAGACCGATGGGCAACTGGGCCTGGCTCGGGTCTTCCTGTTGCAGCTCCTGAGTGGTCACCACCACGGTCGTTTCGGTGGGACCGTAGGTGTTGAACAGGCGCACATCGGAGCGACCCTGGCGCTGCCACTGGGCCAGCTGCTCGGGGTAGACCGCCTCGCCGCCGATGATGACGGTGGTAAGCCCGGCAGGAATGTGGGCCTGACCCGCCGTCAATGCCACCACCCACTCGTTCCAGAACGCGGTGGGCAGGTCGAGGTGGGTGATCCCCATCTGCTCCACCCCGGCCGCAAAGGCGGGCATGGATTCGAGCAGGGCGTCGGTGCGCAGTACCAGGGTGGCGCCGGCGCTCAGGGTGGCGAACACCTCCTCGATGCTGGCGTCGAAGTTGAAGGGGGCGAATTGCAACATCCGCGCCTCTTCATTCAGGTGATAACGGCAGCGGGCGGCGGCGGCGAAGTGATCCAGCGCGCCGTGGCTCACCGCCACCCCCTTGGGCAGGCCGGTCGAGCCCGAGGTGAACATCAGGTAGGCGACGGCGCGGCCGGCTGTCGGCTGGTTGAGCCGATCATCGCTCACCAGATCCCCCGCCAGCAGGGTGCGCCCCTCAAACAGGCTGGCCAGCTTGTGGCGGTACTCGGCCTGGGTGATCAGGGTCTTGACCTCCCCCAGTCGCAGGATATGGCCCTGGCGCTCCAGCGGCTGCTCGGGATCGAGGGGCACATAGACGGCGCCCGCCAGCAGCACAGCCAGCTGGGCGAAGATGGCCTGGGGGGTGCGGGCCAGCATGACCCCCACCTTGTCGCCGGGGGCGACGCCTGCGGCCTGCAGGGCAGCCGCCATCTGTTCGGATCTGGCCAGCAGCGCCTCGTAGCTGAAGCGGGCCTCTCCCTGCGCCGTGCTCTGAATCAAGGCAATCTTGTCCGGTGTCTGGGCGGCGAAGTGGCAGATCGCCTCCAGCACAGGCCGTGCCTTGATCACTTCATGGGAGGGGCCGGCGATCAGGGCCCTGGCTCGCTGCTCGGCCAGCCAGTCGGCCTTGAGCGTTCCCAGGGTCTGAGCAGGCTCGGCCAGCCAGCGGCCCAGCAGGACAAACAGGGTATCGGCGATGACCGCCAGCTCTCCCTGCTGGTAGCAGCCGGGGTTGGCGTCCAGATCCAGTCTGGGCTGGCCATCGACGCCGACCTGCACTTCGATGGTGAGATCCTCCACCGGGCCGGCGCTGATGTTGAGAATATGGGCAGATAGCGGCCCGAAGCGGCGAGCGTGATCGAAGGGCATGATGTTGACCAGCGGGCCGAACAGGCGTTTGTCGCCCCCCACCAGGCCAAGGTCGCGGCGCAACAGCTCGTAGCGGTAGTGCTGGTGTTTGCGCACCCCGCGCTTGGCCTTGGCCACGGCGCCGGCGGCCCCCGCCAGACTCAACCCCTCTTCGAGTTCCAGAGCAAGGGGGGTGATGTTCATCTGCATGCAGGGCACGGTCAGCGACGCCGAGCCGATGCGGTTCATCATCATCAGGCCGAGCAGGGTCTTATCCTGGCCGCTCGACAGCGACAGCTGGGCAGAGATACCGGCCAGCAGCAGATCGGGCCAGCCCAGTTTGTGCTCGTCGGCAAAGCCGGTCAGGGATTGCCAGAGCGCCGCCGGCAGTGGGCGGCTCTCGCGGATAAATTCGGCCGCGATGGGTGCGCGGGTCTCGCCAAAGGACTTCACCTCGGGCCAGCCTTGCAGCTGCTCCTGCCAGAAGGCGCGGGCGGCGTCGTTCTTGCCGCTCTGCTCGCGGCTCGCCTCTTCTGCCAGCACTTCAGCCAACGAGCCGAAGGGGGATGGGGAGTTCATCTCACCGGCCAGCCCCTCTGCATACAGTTCGGCGATGCGCTGGAACAGCAAGGTGGTGCCAAAGCCGTCGAGGGCGATGTGGTGCACGCAGCTGTAGAGATAATCGCGGCCGGGGCCGCGCAGCAGGGCGAAACGGCAGGGTGCCTCTTGGGTCAACTCGAACGGGCGGCGCAGATCGGCCCAGGCCCAGGCGCGGGCCAGCGTCTCGTCATCGTGCTCGAGGGAGATTTCTTCATAGGCCAGGGGCAGCTCATGCGAGACGAAGCAGACCGCCTCCTTATCGTCTTCGAAGTGGCCCTTGAGCGCCTCGCACTCCCCCACCGCCTTGGCAAGGGCCGCGACCAGCACGGCCGCCTCGACCTTGCCGTCGAAGGCGATGCACTCGGCGGTGTTGAACATCGCCTTGTCGTCATTGAGCAGATGTCCGGACCAGAGCCCCTGCTGGGGGATGGTCAAGGGGAAGCGGTTCATGGGGTCACCTCCAGCGCCTGGGCTGCCAGCCTGGCCTCGATGAGGCGCCACCAGCCGTTGAGGGTCGGCAGCTTGGCGAGATCCACGAAGCCGAGCTCCACCCCGGCGGCGCGCCACTCGGTGAGCAGGGCCATGATCCGTACCGAATCCAGACCGTAGTCGATGAGGTTCTCATCGGGGTCAAACTCATCTTCGTCCTCGTCGATATGACTCAGCAGCCGCGCCTTGAGCCCCTCATACGTCAGCAACGGATTGCTCTGGACGGCAGAAGCGGCAACCGGCGCAAGGGCCAGCACCTCCTCGCAGCGGATCACCTTGCCGCAGCGGGTTGCCACATACATAGTCGAGCGCCATCTGGTGGTCGGCCAGGGAGAAGTCCGCCACCCCGTCCGCCAGGAAGAAGGGCTGGATGTCGCGCATGAAGGCGTCGCAGGCGGTCATCATGCAGCCAATATGGCCGTAGATGCCGCCGATGATCAGCTGATCCCGCCCCAGCGCTTTGAGCATCTGCTCGAGCTCGGAGCGCTGGAAGGCGCTGTAACGCCACTTGACCAGCACAGTGTCGTCCCGCTCTGGGCGCAGGGCTGCCACCACCTGCTGCTGCTCGGGCCGCTTGTTGAGACCCGGGCCCCACATGTCATTGAGCAGGGCGCGATCTTCAGGGGATTGATCCTTGGGCTGGGCGGTGTAGAAGACCGGGATGCCGAGGGCCTTGCACTGCTTGCGCACGGCGGCCAGCTGCTCGGTGAGCGCCGCGATCAGCGGGCTGTTTTCGCCATAGAAGGCGGTGAAGTACTCCTGCATGTCGTGGATCAGCAGGGCGGCGCGTTTGGGATCCAGAGACCAGTTGACCTTGTTGGCCTTCCACTGGCTGGGCATGGCGTAATTGTTCAGGGTTGGGATAGCCATAACGTCATGATTCCTTACTAGTTTTTATGCTGTAGAGGCTGGTTGGCGGCGATGGCGTGCGCAATGCGCGCCCGCAGCCCCTGCTTGTCAATCTTGCCCACCGCCGTCATGGGCAGGGCGTCCAGAGTTTCGAAACGGTCGGGCAGCTTGAAGTCCGCCACCCCGCGCTCGCGCAGAAACTTGCGCAAGGCCAGCGGCTTCAAGGCGGGATCCGTGCTGACGATGAAGGCACAGCTCTTCTCCCCCATGGCGCTGTCGGGCATGGAGACCAGGGCCGCATGGGTGATGGCCGGATGGTGCAGCAGCTGGTTTTCCACCTCTTCCGCCGCGATCTTCTCGCCGCCCCGGTTGATCTGATCCTTCTGCCGCCCCACCACGGTGAGGTAACCATCGGCATCCTGTACCACCAGATCGCCGGAGCAGTAGAAGCCATCGGCATCGAACACCCGGGCGTTGTGGGCCGGGCTCTGGTAGTAGCCGCGGAAGGTATAGGGGCCGCGGGTGTGCAGGGCGCCAGGCTCGCCGGGGGCAACCGGATTGCCCGCCTCATCGAGGATGCGCACCTCGTCGTCCGGGCTCATGGGACGGCCCTGGGTGTGAATGACCTTCTCGTCGGGATCAGAGAGCCGGGTGTAGTTGACCAGCCCTTCCGCCATGCCGAACACCTGCTGCAGCCGGCAGCCGAGCAGCGGCCCAATCTTGCTGGCCACCGCCTCCCCCAGCTTGGCGCCGCCCACTTGCAGCAAGTCGAGGCTCTCGAGCTGAGTGCGCGCTGTGGAATCCGCTTCCGCTGCCTGCAGCCAGAGCGAGACCGCCGGCGGCACCAGCGAGGTGAGATTGACCCGGTGGCGGGCGATCAGCGGGAAGCAGCTGATGGGGCTGGGATCCGGCGCCAGCACCACGGCGCCACCCGCCTCGAACAACCCCAGGGCGCCAGGGGAGCTCAGGGGGAAGTTGTGGGGCGCCGGCAGGGCGCACAGATAGCGGGTATGGGGGCCGAGGCCGCAAATTTCGTTGCTGCGGCGCACGCTGTACAGGTAGTCATCGTGGGTGCGGGGGATGAGCTTGGGGGTGCCGGTGCTGCCACCGGAGAGCTGGAAGAAGGCCACCTCGTTCGCCGGGGTCGGGCCATATTTCACTGGCTCACTCTCATCCCCCTTCGTCAACCAGCGGGTCAGCCCCAGCTCCCCACCATCGCCATCCAGCAGCACCAGCTCAGTGCCGATGGTTGTCAGCAGCTCGCTCTCGCGCTCCTTGCTCGCAAACAGCGGATGGGCCAGCGAGCCGACAAAGAGGCGCGGAGTGATCTGTTCGGCATAAGAGAGGAGCTCCAGCCGGTTGTGGCTAAAGAGCGCGTTGACCGGCGCGATGCCGGCCTTGAGCAGGGCGAAGAACACCAGATAGAACTCGGCCACGTTGGGGAGTTGCACCAGTGCGGTATCCCCCACCCCCAGGCCGTGGCGGGCCAGATTGGCGGCCAGCCGGCTCGAGGCGGCGTCCAGCTCGCCATAGCTGAAGCGACGCTCACCGCAGAGGATCGCCTCGACGTCAGGGGCCAGCTCGCACTGACGCGCCAGCATGGCGGTCAGCGGCTCGCCGCGCCAATAACCCTTGGCGCGGTAACGCTGGGCCAATTCGTCGGGCCAGCGGGTATAGGGCAGGAAGCGGTTGAATTGGCTCATTGCGCCACCTCCAGGCTCAGGCCCAGGACTTTCAGATTCGGCTGCCCGCTCGGCCAGCCCAGGTATTGACGTTGGCTCATTGCGCCACCTCCAAATCCAGGCCCAGTGCCTTGAGCATGGTGCCCAGCTTGGTGCCGGTCTCGGCCCACTCCATGGCGGGATCCGAGCCCGCGACGATACCGGCGCCAGCAAACAGCTCCACCTGATGGCCATCGAGCACCCCGCAGCGGATCACCACGGCCCACTCGCCGTTGCCCTGGCTGTCGCACCAACCGACGATGCCGCTGAACAGGGCGCGCCGGAAGGGCTCCTGCTCGCGGATGAACTGGCGGGCCAGATCAGTGGGATAGCCGCACAGGGCCGGGGTGGGATGCAGCTGGCAGGCAAGTGACAGTACCGATGCCTCGCCGCCATTGAGCCGCCCGGCGATGGGGGTGCCCAGATGCCAGAGGGTATCCGTGCTCATCAGCGAGGGATGAGCGGGGATCGCCAGCTCGCGGCAGTGGGGGGTCAGCACCCGGCGGATCTCGTCGATCACGAGGCGGTGTTCATGCTGATCCTTGCGAGAGGCCAGCAGATCCCGAGCCACCATCTCGTCTTGCGCCGGCTCGCTCGCCCGTCTGGCGGAGCCCGCCAGCGGGTGGGTGAACACCTCTCCCCCGCTGACCCGCAGCAGCAGCTCGGGGCTTGCGCCCAGCAGGCGGCGGCCCTGGCCGAGCGGCAGGGAGAAGTGGAAGGCGTGGGGATTCTGGGCCATCAAACGGGCCATCACCTGCTTAGGGTCTGCAGGCTGGTGCAGGGTAAGGGTGAGTTTGCGCGACAACACCACCTTGGCGAGCCGACCTTGTGCAAACGCATCCAGCGCCGCACTGACCGAGGCCTGGAATTCGCTGGCCGGCGGGGTGCTCTGCACCGAGATGACCCGGTTGGCCTCGGGGGCTTGCTCTACCATCGCCTCTGTCATCGGAGCCTGTTCCGCCAGCGTGGTTCGCTCGCCCCACTTATAACGGCCGGGCACATAGAGACAGGAGGCCTCCGCCGGGTCGAACGCAAAAGCACCGATCAGCAGAGGATTGCTCTGGCCGGCGGCGCTGGCCGCGGCTAAGGCGCTGGCAATCTGTTGTTCCAGCAGGGGCCATTCACAGGCGGGGGTGGTGATGGGTTGCCCCAGGTCAGTGGCACTGATCGTGCCCTGACCCGAGGTAAACAAGAAATCAGGCGACATCTTAGCCTCGGCAGGTGTGCCATTGTCCATTACTCGAGTCTTCACGTAACACACTCAAAGAAGATTCAAAATGATAATGATTATCAATTTGACTTTGTGCGGCGGTAAAATACTCGCTTTGAAATCGCGGGGTCAATGGGATTTTGCATCGTTAAAACAGGAGCTTGTCTGTGGGTACTTCAGAGATGACGCCAGGGCGGGCCTGCTGGCGGTGAAGGGAAACAGCTACTCGAATGAAAACGGATTGCCATCCCCATATGGGGGATGCGACAGAAACCGGTCATAGAGGCCCCACTGGCGGCCAACCCGCTTTGCCTCTAAGATGGCGCCACCTCTTGTGACAGCCCCGAAAATGGAACCCTCCCATGTTGAAACACCTGCTTCTGCTTCCCTTCGCCCTGCTGCTGGCGGCCTGCTCGCTGACCCAGTACAGCGTCAGCGAAGGGGAGATCAACCAGTACCTCAAGGAGCGAGTCGCCTTCGAGAAACAGCTGGGGATCCCCGGCATCATGTCGAGCAAGATCCGACTCGATGACATGCAAAGCCGCATCGGCCGCAGCCAGGCCGACAAGGTCGAGCTGGATGCCGCCGGCGAGCTGCAGGTGGCGAGCCCCCTTGGCAGCCAGCAGATGAAGATCCGCCTCTCCCTGCGGGCACGCCCGGACTATGTGGCCGAGCAGGGCGCCATCTATCTGCGCGATCTCGAATTGCTCTCCGTCAAGACCGAGCCGGCGGACGTGGGCACCGCCCTCTCCCCGCTCTTGCCCACCTTCAACCAGTCCCTCTCCCTGTTCCTCTCCCAGACCCCCGTCTACCGGCTCGATGGCAGCCGCCAGAACGAGGCGCGGATCAAGGAGAAGGTCGAAGCCCTCAAGGTGGAGCCGGGCCGACTGGTCATCCCCTTCAAACTGATGTGACACCTGCCGCCGCGCCCCTCCTCTTCACCCCACCGGGGCGCGGTTTTTTTCTTCTCAAGCCCCGCCCTTTGCCCCATAATGCACACCATTCTCATTTAGATTCATGAGAAGCGTCATAATAAAATCAACAATATGGTGAGAAGGACATGAGAAAAACCGTACTGGTGCAGGCGATCGCCTGCGCACTCCTCAGCAGCGCCGCACAGGCTGCCGTCAAGGTGGAGGACAAGACGTTCAACACCGCCGCCAACATGTTGGCCTACACCGAATTCGAGCTCTCCGGCGAGCCGCTGGCCGAGGCCCTTGGTCTGGATCTGGATGTGCTGGACGCCAACCGCGCCGACGAGCCGACCCCGTTCGACTTCGCCGCCGGCATCGAATCCTATGAATACTCCGAAGAGGCGATGTACGCCCTCAACTACCAGTCCGGCATGGGCCCCCATCTGGTAAACGGGCCGCAAAACCAGGCCCGTGGCGGCACCCTGGCCGACCTGGGCAAACGGGTACTGGCCATGGCCGAGGCCGTCGGCTTCCCCGCCGATGAAATTCCCCAGGGCATGTATCCCCTCTCCCTGCCCTACGCCTCCGCCAACCCGGAGTTCGCCCAGGCCGTGAACGCCACCCCGGTCAACGGTGACCAGATCACCATCAAGACCGCCAAGGGCAACGAGAAGAGCGTCAAGACCCAGGTCCCCGCCTACTTCCGCGACTACGCCACCCTGCGCTGGAGCGGCAGTGACAACCTGCTGGTCCCGGCCGCCGTGGGCGGCATCCTGCTCAAGGAAGTGATGTGGTCCCAGGACTTCCTGGGCGGCATGCACGTAGCCGAGACCGATGAAGAGGTGGAAGCCGCGTCCGCCACCATGGATCAGGACGGCAAGCACAAGCTGGGGGTTTCTGCCGCCGACGGCTTCAACGGCATGATGCTGACCGAGCAGTCCATCGACAAGCTGGCCATCCTGCAGGGTCAGCTCGGCTTTGACGGCAAGACCCTGGGCGCCAAAATCACCCCGCAGTACGATCCGGCCAAGGGGGTTGTCTACTTCCCTCATCAGGTGAAAGTGACCGAGACCAGCAAGAACGACGCCGGTGCCATCGGCAAGCTGGAGGTCGTGGACGGCTCCGCCCAGTTGCGCGACGCCTGGATGCTGCTGTGGCCCCTCTCCGAGTTCTACGCCTTCAGCGATCAGCGCACGGCCAACACCAATCAGAACCCGGCCTTCCACGCCGTGTTTGATGGTGCCCCGTTCGCCGCCGCTCCGGCTGCCAACCAGACCAACGATCTGGGCAAGGCGGTGGCGGGCAGCGATGCCTTCTCCCTGGCCCTGAACCTCTCCAACCTCACCTTCAAGAACCTGCTGGCCCTGCACTTCGAGCCCAAGGCTGGCACCCTGGTCGACAGCTGGCAGGCTGGCAAACAGGCCGGGCACGTCACCACCTTCGACGCCGCCTACGCCCTAGTCGCCCTACAGATCTTCCAGCGCGCCCAGGATGCGCTACCGGTGGGTTACGCCGCCGGTGACAATGGCGAGCTGAACCTCAAGACCCCACAGGGTGAGCAGGCGATCGCACTGGTCCGCAAGCAGGCCGATTTCATCCTCGCCAACCTAAAGGGCAAGAACGGCCTGGTCCATGACGGTCTGACCCTGGGCGGCAAGCTTGACGCCGGTCAGTCCATCGACGCGCAGTTCGCCGCCATCCGCGGCCTGACCGCCGCCTTCCTGGCCACCTCGGATGCCAAGTACCGCACCGCGGCTCGCGAGCTCTTCATCGCCGCCGACAAGGCCTACTTCAATGCCAAGGCCGGTACCTGGCTCGCCGGCAAGCAGGGTGAATACACCCCCTGGACCCAGGCCGCTATCTCCGGCGCCCTGCGCTCTGCCATGCTGAACCTGCGCAACGAAGGGGCCGAGAAGGCACCCGAGCTTGAACTGGCCCAGCTGACCCAGCGCTACGTGAGCTGGTTCCGCGGCACCGTCAACGGCGGCATGCAGATGGCCGAGTGGATCGGCGACTCCGGCGAGAACGTCATCGAGGGGGCCGGCAGCGACACCGACGAAGATGGCGTCCCGCAAGTGACCGCTGCCGGTGGCAAGCATGGCACCGCCATGGTGATGGCCGGCAAGGCCCTGGTCAGCGAGAAATAAATCGACCACCAATAGAAAGGGAGCCCAGGGCTCCCTTTTTTTGGGTTCTTCGCGGGATCCTGGGAAAGTGGAAGTTGACAGACAGGGTGCTGGTAAACTGGCTGTCTCCAAACACACCACCACCATCACCCTGCTGTCGCCGTGCATCATATTGATATTGCCTCCTTCTGGCCAGG